>WJIL01000146.1 GCA_014730275.1 Candidatus Lokiarchaeota archaeon
ACCATTCTTTGTGTTTGCACTGTATAGTCTCCACGTTGGTGACACAGGCAATGAAATCAGACAGACACTTCTGAACAAGGGTGGACGAGATCTTGGATTCTTCAAATCTAGAGGTACAAACTACTTTCCCGGATATACAAGAAAGGGTGTCCTTTTCTGCTCCGAGAATCCGAGCAAGGAAGAGCTTGGCAGAGCAAAAGAATTTGCTGATGAGATAGGACAGAGATATCAAGACGAAACTGCCAGAGTGGAGACATTCGATCCATCGCCTCCAATGATGTACCGTCTTGAACGACTGGCATCAAAGCGGTGGTTAACGGATCATCTTATGAGCAGGACCTTCGTGGTTGACAAAGAAACCTGTATCCACTGTGGAAAATGCGTAGATGCTTGCCCCACAGATAATGTCCATCTTGATGAGGAAGGTTATCCCGAATGGGACCAAGATTGCATTCTTTGCCTATCTTGTGAGATAGCTTGTCCCGAGGAGTCAATCTCGTCAATTCTGGATTCCAATCTCATGAGCCCGATCATCAATTACAATATATCCAAAGGAAAGGAGAATCCGGAAATTGAATTCAAAAGGATATAGCATTCAGAAAATTGTTTTGTCCTTTAGGCCTTCAAATCTCCATACTGACTTATATTGGATGACGCAAACGGCCAAGTGAGGTATGTAAGTGTCCCTCCAGAACTTACTCGAGAGTGTGCAGAAGAATATCGATGAAGGCAATATCAAGTACGCCCTGTTAGATTTGAAGTCAGCCAAAGGCATGGCTCCGGATGATTGGCGGGTAGCCTACTACTACGGTCGCTGTTATCTTGAGACCGGAGAGCTAGACAAAGCAATAGACAATTTGAAGAAGGCGCACGATGCTCAGCCAATCCCAACAGTCAGCTATTTCCTAGCTAATGCGTACGTCAGAAACAAGAACTGGCCCGAAGCGGCCACCGTTGCTGAAGGTGCATTAGCCCAAGAAGTGGGTGACACAGTCACTGAAGCCGCCCTCAACTACATTCTCTCAGGCGCGAATATGGAACAAGGCAATTTGGACAAGGCGATAGCCGCTGCTGAGACGGCTGCTGAGCTTCAGCCTCAGGACGACGATTACAAGACCCACTTGGAAAGGCTACGAAAGGCCAAAGGCTGAAGCTTCTGTGTTCCATTTTGTGGAGCTAGAGCAGAAATCACAAAACCCCGTCCGCATTCGCAGCATAGTGCTCGACAGTTGGATTTGAAGTTGCTCAAGTCCTTGTACCTCAAGAATCATACCGGGGTAGGTTGACCATCAATAGATTTCGGTCCATCGGGAACTATATAACAGGTCAATTCAAAGGCATGCAAAACAACAATACGGAGGCCATTTGGAGTGGAAATAGATTCAGGCGTTGAACCAGAACCATCAGGACCACAGAGACGCGATTTCTCTGTAAGTTGGACGGGAATGGTTTCACGAACATTTGCGTTGTGGAAGCGAAGATTGCCAAGCTACCTTACGATAATGGGTATCACCAGTCTTGCGGTGTATGGGCTCTATTCGGTTGTGCTCATACTACTATTAGGACCATCGGGCGTTGGTATTTTGCCGTATATTGGTACAAGTCCCTTTTCGCTGATAACCTCTCTTGCCCAATTGGGATCGCTATCTATGGATCAGTTCATCGTCTTGGTGCCAATGACAATCATCAGCATGGTCATCTATGCTGTTGCCGGAGGAGCAGCCATCAAGCTTGCATTCGACGATTATGGTGAACCCGGTAGAGGAGATGTTGATATGTCCCTTTCCTATTCCTTCGGGAAGGCATGGAGCCTAATAGGAGCTCAAATCATTGTCGGTCTTGTTCTGCTTATTCTGCAAATACCGACCCTCTTAACGTTTGTATTCATGCTTACCGGCGACATCGAATTGATAGCTATTGCAAGCTTGCTTTCACTTGTAGGTATGGTGCTAAGCGCATACATCGGTACTCGATTAACACCGGTTTCTGCCGTTGTCATAGCAGAAGAGAACACAGGGGCATTTGGAGCAGTTAAGAGAGCGTGGGGGCTTACCTCGGGGAACTTCTGGCACATATTCGGAGGTCAACTCCTGCTGGGGCTCGTGGTTGGTATTATCACAATTATTGTGGAGTTGGTAATCGGAATGCTTACCTTCTCCATTGCCGGCTTCGTTGGAATCGTGATATCAACAATCATTGTGGGGATTCTGTTCAGCTCCGTCGACTATATCTTCCAGACCGTTTTGTACCGCGATCTTGAATCAAGGGCGGCAGAAAGCGAAGAGGACTGGTGGTAGTTCAATAACGGGGGTCATGAGTCCCCCATTTTTTTATTTTCACACCTTTCAATTGGCCGTCTAATTGATGATTGGCAAGTTATCCAAATCTTCAGCATTATGTTAAAATATGAGACCAAAAGTTTGCTCCTTAGCATAGTGACTTGGAGACATAATTGATGCTAGAAGCAGAGTTTTCTAGTGGTCAGAAACAAGATTTCGCAGTTGGTTGGACTGGTCTCGTTTTGAGAACGCTAAGCCTTTGGAAAAGACGACTGCTTAGCTACATTGGCGTCATGGCGACAAGTAAGCTCATTCTATATGCTCTATACATAGTGCCAGTCATTTACATTCTCGGACCTGCCAGTTTAGTCAACATAGTGTATCTGCCCGTGACTCCAAGCGGTGCCATTTTCAATCTGCTCTTTAGTCACGCAACAGCAGTCAGGAATATCCCGATGGGAATAACTGCAATCATACTGACGTTACTGATGTATACCGTCACTACAGCGGCAACGGTCAAGCTCACCCTTGATGATTACGGCAATCCAGGAGCAGGGAATGTGATAGATGCGTTTGGTTTCTCACTTAGGCGCATCTCCATTTTACTCGTATCACTAGCAATAGGGTTTACAGTTTTCCTACTCGGGAGCCCGCTATCGGTACTCAGCTATGCATTCTCCCTATTTCTAATGAATGGCACACTACCCCTTTGGCCGATGCTGCTACTGTTCCTGTTAGCGATAGTAGCTGAGTACGTAGGAATTCGAGCAGCACCTGTATTCGCTATCGCTATTGATGAAGATCATAAGAGCCCATTTGATGCAATGAGAAAAGCATTCAATTTGACCGATTCGCGATTCTGGCATGTCTTTGGGGCCCAATTCATTCTCAACCTTGTCATACTCGTAGTTGTAGGAATCGTGAACATGCTACTTATGCCACTAATACAGATGTCGTTTGTGGTCCATTTCTTGGTATCTTCTATCATCAATGGTGTCCTGATTGCACC
>WJIL01000147.1 GCA_014730275.1 Candidatus Lokiarchaeota archaeon
GGCTTGATATGCCACATGAACACCTGAACTTACTCCAGCGTCATCAATCTTCATGGATGGGGCTTCATCTTCGAAACTGAAGTCAAATTGAACCGTTGTAAGTTTCGGGCCTATTGAGAAAGAGTAATCCATTATTGTTACTGCACTGCTGGTTTCGTCTGTGAAACTACCGATGTACGTGTGATTCCTGGTGTACACCCAGCGTGTTATTGAGGAGTTGCTCCAGGTTTCATTGGTCTTGAGGTCCATGGTCATTGAATGCGTACTCTCATGACGCCAGTAATGAGTCGAGTTCGAGACCCTTCCAGAGGCTTTCATCCAGACCGTGAAGTTCTGCCTATCCATATGAACAAGGAATCCATCGATGTTATTGTTGGGGTCTTTGTCCTCAATATAGTATGAACCATTTACATCTCCCGCAGGAGCGTGAATCAACATAGTCATGTTTAGTACATCGCCCTGTTGAGCTCTGCGAACAACTTCGCCGTCCTTCCGGACGTAGCCCTCAACGTACATGTCTCGATAAGCCAGTTGGACTGTATTGTGGTCTGCAATGTCTGCACTAGCTTGCATTGCTTCCCCTGCAGAATCTAGCGCAGTCCAGAAATATGAATCGGGTTTGATAGTACCGCCTTTTTTGTAGGAATCCCAAGGATTCATGTCAACTGCTTCGGTGAAATAGCCGGTCCACGAAACCCATGCACCTTCATGTTCCACATTAGTCTCTTTAGTGTAGTAGAAATTGGAAATGTCGGCTGTTTCATTGATAAGCAAATCATACTCCAGAAGCCATTGCCCATGTTGCCAGCTCCATGTCCAGGTGAGATTGTCTAGATAGGAAATAGCAGTGTATGCATCTGTTCCATTGAAGACATAAGCCAGCATGGGAGGCATATAGGTGAAGTTATTCCAAGCCGTAAAGCGGCTAAACATGTCTTTGGGCATTCCCCAATCATAACTCCTCAGATACTCGCTGTTGTTGGTTAGATATGCAAAGGGGATCTCAATCCTGCTAAAGGGTTCGTTCGCCCGCATCCGCAAAGTGAAGTTGTCTTTCACATCCACATAATGGATGATATCTCCGGCTTCATTGACTGCTTCCGCGTAATAGTATTCAGGAAGACCATATTGACCAACAGTGACATCAACACCGAGACCAATCGGAGGTGTCTCGAATCTGCCTGACTCTAACCGTGCGAGCCAAGAAGGCGAAACAGGGTTTCCATTCTGATCAATGGCTTCCATACCCGTCCAGAAAATGCCTTCTGCAACCTCATCCATAAACTCGATTGAGAACACCACTTCATACTCATCCGTGCCGTTATAGTAGCTACTCTCGTTCCGATACAAGCTTATGAAATTGCTCTGAGAGGGTTCATCGCTCCCGGGTTCATAGTCCAGACTTACAAGTGTCCAAGAATCAGCTGTCGCGTTATATTCGAGAACAAAGACGGGGCTTCGCTCGATACTTTTTGAACCCCAGAATCGTACCGAATCAAGGCTGTTCCCATCCCCTAAGAAGCTCTTGGGTATGGTAATATTCAGAAACAACCTCGTGCCAAATTCAACACGAAAAGCGTTCTCTGAGGTACTTGTAAGGTTCTCAGCATAACCGAGCCATAGTGTTGGCTGGGGCCCAAAGACCCACTGAGAGTTTTGTGAGGTGTGTTCAAAATCTTCCACCTCATCTTCAACTCGCCAAGACACATTCAGCTCGGGATCTCCAGTTTCCTGAGCGGTGCCATAGCTAATGCCATACACCGCACTCAGGACAATAATTCCGAGTATTAGAATCGTTCCTATTTTCTTCATGTAAATCATCCCTGCACGCAAGCCGTAATCAGTTCTTTCGAACTTGATCTATAGCCAGTGCTAAAGGTGAAGAATTCAAGCACTGAGGTGGTTGGCAGGTAGCGTGCCATCATGTTTTCTACATAGGTGTATGGTTCTTTGGTTTTAAAGGAAGAATGAATGAAGGTTATAGATGAATCATATATTAAGAATAAATAGATTTGTTATTACAATTCCTCGAAGTATAGCCGCAGTAACTCGGCCACACATCGAGCTCTAGAAACACACCCTCTGTCACGGTGGGGATCAGAACCGTCAAACATACCCGATACAGTACCTAAACAGCCATCCCTTATTGACGAAAGGACAGGCCGGAAGAACTTTTTCTCTGCTTCCTGCCTGGTCCCCTTGTCTCTTCCGTGTAAGTTCAGATATGCTGAGATGAAAGGACCAATCAGCCAAGGATGAACTGTCCCCTGATGCACTGAACCTGCCCTGCTCCGAGGGCCGCCGGTATGGGCAGGAGCATATCTTGGATCACTCGGAGCCAGAGTCCTCAAACCATATGGAGTGACAAGCTCTTCTTCAACAACAGAGAGAATGCTCTTTGCTTTCTTGGTATCCAATAGATTGTAGGGAAGGCTCAGGGCAAAAACCTGATTGGGGCGAAGCGATTCATCATTGCGATCATCCGTTACTACATCGTAGAGATACCCAAGCTCATCGTCCCAAAAAGTCTGGACAAAGGCCTCTTTTATCCAAGATGCCACAGCCTTGTATTCGTACGAATCGCGGCCCATCAACTCACAAAGGTCACCCGCCGCCATCAATGCATTGAACCAGAGGGCATTCACTTCAACGCATTTGCCGGTGCGTGGTGTTGCGAGCCAGTTTCCTACCTTCTCATTCATCCATGAAACTTCTACGCCTGGAATCCCTGAGTGAATCAAGCCGTCATGATCCTCATAGATACCGTATTTCGTTCCTGTGCGAAAGGCCCCAATGATTGAGTCTATGGTGTCCCAAATGAGTCCTCTAAGGAACTCAGTATCGTGAGTATGATCGATGTAGTTCTTCACACCGAGAATGAACCACAAGGACGCATCTACACTATCATAGTCCGGCTGAATCCCCCTGTCAGGAAAGTCGTTAGCAATCAGCCCATATCGTGAGTATCTAGCGTATGTGGTGAGAATGCCTCGAGCGTCTTGGAATCTGCCAATTGCTACTGTCAGACCGGGCAAAGAAATCATGGCATCATGACCAATATCCGCCAGTCTGTGATAGCCTGCAATGACCGATTTCCGTTGTGTCGTTTCACGGTCTACAACGAAAGCGTCAGCATTGAAAATCAACCATTCAATATCGGTATCCCGTTCCTTCTCAGACATGCTATAGGCACGACTGTTCAGGATTCTTCTTCGTTTCAGCTCGTTAAACCGCAGTCTAGCAAAATCCTTTCGCTGAGCTTCTGTTAGAGGGCCGAGGCTTTCCAATAGTTCGTTCTTGCTTCGATCAGCCGCAAAAAGAAAAGATAGGAAATGTGAACCAGGTTCAAGAACAGAATGGAAAACTCCAGGGATAAAGAGGACGTCTGTATGATTCAGTCCTCGGGACTTATCCTTGCGATATATCTGCAAATCACTTCTGTGAATTTCGGCTTGCATAAACTCAGCGTCAGGTGTATACGCGAAAACCGTTGGGCTATTCTCACGGGAATCAGAACAGAAATAGGCGTCTTCATCTCTGACTTCAATTTCTGGGTCGAATGTCAATTCCTCAGGCCGTTCGTCAAGGTCGCGGGAAGTCTGCAGTGGAGTTACGGTAAAGACAGTTTCTTCCGTCGTTTCAATCTCGTAATTAACTACGGCGATGTTTCTTCTAAAGGGCATGAATACTGATTTCTTTGCAGCAAAACAGTCCGTCTCATACCGCATCGTAGGAAGCGGATTCAGTTCAAAAGACTTCATGTGCCTGTAGCCCCGACGCGTAACCCCCTCGCTTGTTTCTTCTACCGAGAGGTTGTACTCACATTCAGAAGTTGCCAGAACATCATCAAGTCTCGAAATTGTGAGCCACCGATCAACTGGAGGGTTCAGTGCACATACCAAGAGACCATGATGACCTCGTGTGTTCAATCCAACTACGGTTGATGAAGCGTACCCGCCCAGTCCATTTGTATATAGCCATTCGAATGTGACCGCACGGTTCAGTTTGAGGTCCTTTTCGTCTAGCTCGATTGACACAAGAGGTATCTCCGAATAGTCATGTCTCGATTTTGACTCAGCACCGACAGCCTTTAAGGATTCTTGGCGGTGACCTGTCTATCGCGATTGAAGCAGATAAAAAAATCTATTCGCGTACAAGCATATATCTTGAGGCGATTTGACTGAGAAATGGAAGTAATGCAGATGTAGAAACGACTTCCTCACCTAGAATAGCAAAAAGCCCAACAAATAGCATCCTAGGTGTGAGCCACACCCTCTGGAGAGTAGCTCTTGTAACAGGAGTCGCTCAGTTTGCTTGGAGCATCTGGTGGTGGCAATTCTCCATTTTCTTGGCTGATTTGATTGATCCCTGGGCGATGGGCATTGTATTCTTGGTGGGAACTCTAGCTAGTCTCATTGGATTTGCAGTATCTGGAATCCTATCCGACATTCTCGGAAGGAGAAAAGCAATGACTCTAGCATTCATACCGATGTTTCTTGGCCTTGTCATGCTTGCAGAGTTCCCCCTCTGGCCGCTGATTCCTTTTGAATATGCTCTAGCACAATTTGGGTGGAGTTTCATACTCATCACTGCAAGAGCCATGCCTGCAGATGAAACCGCTAGTCTTGGAGGAATGAATGCAGCCCGTCGGTTTACAACAGTGCTTATGCCAGCCTATTTGATTGACGGCGTAAGCCCTGCCTTGGCATCGGGCCTTCTTTATCTTGGATTCAGAGCGCGGGAGCTTCTCTTACTGGGCGCCGTTGGGGCTGTCGTAGCATTGATAGCTGCATTGCTTTGGGTAAGAGAAACCCTTTCATCCGATACTATTAGAAAAGCTAAGAGTGGACCTATAATCTCATTCCAAGGATTGGGCCAAAATTTTTGGAAACTCGCTGCGGGGATGATCGGATACAGTTTGATATTCAATACTTCCATACGGTATTATGCTAATCTCTGCGTCGATACATGGGGTGTTAGCGCTGCGCAATATGGTTTGACTTGGAGTGCATTTTCGCTGACAAGTGGATTGCTAGCTTATACGCTGGGCGGATTCGCTGATAGAAAGCCAAAAGCATCGCTTCTGCTGGCGGTCATCCTCAACACAGCAGTCTGTTTTGGTCTGGCCTTTGGTAGTGGTTTCTATTTGCTTCTTTTTCTCAATGTAGTTTGGGCCTTTCCCATAATGACTTGGATTGGCAGTGAGCGCAGCTTAGCAGTCAGGGATGTTGAAAATGAAATGAAAGGTCGAGCATTGGGCACATATCAGTTTCTGATGAGTGCAACGCAGCTGCTGGGGGCGCCTATGGGAGCAGTGATTTGGGATGTAACAGGAAGTCTTAGGTTCCTTTGGCTATTCTCAGCATATGCGAGTATTTTCATGGTGGTTATCTTGGCGGCGGCACTTCGTTCGGTTAGAGAATCTGACTAGTGCAATACACTCGGAAAGGCCAAACCTAAATGGGGCTTTGGAAGATAGTAAGGGGGGTTCGCTAGGAAGCATTTCCCCCAAAGAATAAACCATAAGAGTTAACTTACGTTAATACTATTATTCTATATGAAACAGTAACAAGCCAGGAGGAATTACATTGTTTGATTGTTGTAATATGACATTCAGTGATATGAAGGATAAGAATGTTCTAGACTCAGAAGGGAAGGAGATTGGTAGAGTAATAGATTTCGTTTTCCATTATGAAGACGATAAGATGGAACTTGAATCCATGATTCTTGGAGGAAGTAGATTTCAAGAGTTCCTTGAAACCATTGGGATCAAACCTGACTCAGACCCAGTTATCGATGTCGATTCAATTGAAGAAGTAAATGAAGAAATGCATCTTTCAGTTACTCGTGAGGAACTACAAACCACCCTTGATGCTGATGTACTTCAAGAGGATGACATGACATTTTCAGACCTATCGAAAATACCTGTCGTTGACTCAGGCGGGAAAAAAATCGGAAATGTCATCGATGTCTGGTTTGACAGCAAGGGGATGATATGGCTTGTTCTTGGTGGCGGATTCCTTGAGGAGACCCTAGAAGATTTGGGACTACAACCTGATATCGACTTCATAGCGTCAGAAGGACATATAATCAGCATTTCCAAAGAGAGAATCCGATTGAAGATGAACAAATTCGAGCTCGAATCCACAGCTGAAGAAAAAATGGGTAAGAAGAGTAAATACCTTAAGCTAATTGGTGAGCCTGCGGAAGAACGCTAGCTACCTAGTTGGCTCTCTTCCAATTTTGCAACCCTTTCAATCGGTTTTCCGTATTCACGGCGGCCAAGCAAATGGCCGCTTCTCTATCATCAGTTTTGACACTACCTGAATTATGGTTGTTGAATCTTACTCACTCCCAGCTAGCTCCAAGACCTTGTCAACGTCCCTGGTTTCTTCATGGCGCCCTAGCATATGACCACTTTTCTGCTTCTTCGTTTCAAGGTAAATTTTATTGTACTCATCTGGCTCAATTATCAAGGGTACGCGTTCGGTAATCTCAACGTCATAAGACATCAACTGCTTCACTTTTTCAGGGTTGTTGGTCAAGAGGCGAATGGATTTCACATGTAGAGTCTCAAGAATATAGGCGGCAACACCATAATCTCGTTCATCCGCACCATGTCCTAGCAATAGATTTGCATCAATAGTGTCAAACCCCTTATCTTGCAGAGCATATGCTTTAAGCTTCTCAGTCAACCCAATATTGCGCCCTTCTTGACGAAGGTATAGCAATACGCCTTGGCCTTCCTCTTCAATCCTTCTCAGAGATTCATGAAGCTGTGCTCTACAATCGCATCGTTTGCTTCCAAGAACATCACCGGTCAAGCACTCTGAATGAAGGCGGACCAAAACATCCTCCTTGTCAACAATATCTCCCTTAATTACAGCGGTATGCTCCTTGCCATCACAGGGGCTGACCAAGCCACATACTTGGTACTTGCCAAATCCGCTTGGGAGATCTGCAATCGCAACTAGCTCAACACAACACTCATCATCAGGATCGCAAGGATTGCGTTCACTTTCTTCAAGTAGATTCTCAATTTGGGCTCTGGACAAGTTCAATCAGGACATGCTCCCTAATGGAAATCATTTCAAAACTTAGCTTAGATATACTTTCCTCTCCCCACCATTCAGTATCTACCTGGTTCAGATTCTTTGAAGAGAACGTTCACAACGTCATTTCTAAATACCGCCCTACTGATATCCAATTATCACTAAGCTACCCTAGGAGCTAAATCCATGGATGACGAAATAGCAAATAGCCTTTCCATTGCACAAGCATGGATAAAGAAGAACACGAATCGAAACCCCTTTACTAAACTGAAGAAGCATATCATCGAAACAGGAGCATGTACTGAGTGTGGTGCATGTGTTTCCAACTGTCCAGTTGATGCACTAACTGGAATGCACAAAAAGGGGAAGTACATACCAGAACTGACAGGGAAATGCATCGCTTGCGGCATATGCTACGATGTTTGCCCTAAGACCGCATCTTCACAGAATGACTTGCTGGGGGATATTAGAAGCGTTTGGAAAGTCAAAGCTACAGAAGAGTATCCACGAAGGCAAAATGGGGGTGCGGTTACAGCTGTACTCTCGTATATGTTGGAGCACGAAGCAGTTGATGGTGCTGTAATCGCATGCCAAGATCCTGACAAACCATGGTATCCCAAACCCAAAATCGCAACCAAGAAGCCAGAAATCACAGATTGTGCAGGTACAGTCTACACTCACAGTCCCATTGTTGAAGGCGTAATGGAAGGTTTTCGAAGTGGTCTGTCAGCATTAGCAGTGGTTGGTACATCCTGCAATCTCGATGCTATTGCTAATATGGAGAATAATCCGGCGGGCGTTCTGAATATTGATTTGAAACACAGCCTTTTCAAAATAGGGCTCTTCTGTATGGAATCATTCAACTATTCCAAATTGAAAGATTTTCTTGAGGAAGACGGGGTTTCTATTGAAGATGTTGAGAAATTTTCCATCGAAAAAGGAAAGCTGATAGTCACTACCTCAGAAGAGACAAAGAAATGGCCCATAAGCAAGCTCTCTCCCAGTGCAGCAAGCTCGTGTCCATACTGCAGAGATTTAACAGCCAAGAACGGTGACATCTCTTGCGGTAACATTGGAACAAATTCTGACTGGACAACAGTTCTTGTAAGAACAATACAAGGTGAACATATGCTTCAAGCAGCTATTGAAGCTGAGTACATCCAAGCAGAAGAACTATCAAGCAAGGGACTCCGCATTCTTGAACGAATAGCTCGGATGAAATTCAATCGCCTTTATGACCTTGAAAGCACTCATTAACTCTATTCTCCTCCACTGATTTGAGGAGCAGCAATGAACAAACATGTTCTGTTGACTGGAAAACCCGGAATAGGAAAAACAACCGCTATAAAGAAAGCAATCAAACACATAGGCTCTCAGAAGGTTGGTGGTTTCTGGTCCTCCGAAATACGAAAAAAGGGACGACGACAGGGTTTTGCCATTCATACTGTAGACAATGAGGAAGGCATTCTTGCCCACGTTGATAGAAAGGAGGGGCCACGAGTTAGCAAATACAGAGTCAATATTTCAGATATCAATGAGGTAGCCGTTCCTGCTATGCAAAGAGCTAGAGAACGTGGAAAAATCATCATTATTGATGAGATAGCGAAAATGGAGTTATACTCGGAGGCTTTCAAGCAGGAAGTCATGAGATGTTTGGATCAGGGCAGGGTCTTGGGCACAATCCAGCAAAAGAGGTCATCGTTTCTAAATAGCATCCGAAATCGGCCTGACGTCCGAGAGGTGGAAATCACTACTGCTAATAGAGACGAACTACCACTCCAGATAGCCAAATGGTTTCAGTACTAGGCATTCTATTTTGTTCTGAAGTAAATTAGCACTATGATTAGCATGGACAGGATTCCAAGTCCTAGTATAGAACCCCATATCACAGGAGATAGGCCTTCTTCACGTAGTGCTTCTATCTCAACGCTGCGCCACTCAGTTGTTCCTTCATTGTTCACACTTGAATTGTCTATGGCCACGATTCTATACCAGACAGTATGTCCAACCTTGAACTCCCCAAGATGAGCCCAATACAGATTATCTCCTTGCATCTCCATACTATCATTCTGGGGATCTTCTCGATCCAGACCAAATTCGATACGGACGGATGAGATGTTGTTCAGGTCCCAGACATATGCTTGGATGCTCAAGTTTGTAGCTGTAGGGCTACTGTAGGCGAAGAGCGTACGTACTTGTGCAATTGATGGATCGTGTGCGTCAGGAGTCACAGTAACCAGTATGATTTCAAAAGATGTCTGATTGAAGTAGTCGGTCAACGTTAGATTGTAGACATAATGTCCAACATCCAGACCATCTACATTCAAGCTGAAGTTCTGGCCAACCCAGGTTCCATTATCAAGAATTGTATCGTTGCGTGTCAGATTGAAGGAGCGAGGGTTGCTTTCGTCGATAGTCCAATTGATGCCATACCCAGAGTATCCTTCCTCGTATTCCACATCATCAGTTGCATTAATTACCGGTGCCCGTAAGTCCTTGTAAACGGATACATTTACGACATCACTGGAATTCTGACCGTAGACATCGTAAAGCGTCAAGTTGTAGGTGTAGTTACCCAGATGCAGATTGCTCACGGCAAAGGAGAGCTCATCACCTTCTGGTTCGTCAATGCGCCATGGCTGGCTCGTGAGATTCGCAGGCGGGCCAAATACTTTTGATAGATTGCCATAGGTCATGTTGATATCGATAATATGCACGGTCAAAGTGTAGTTTTCTGGGTTGCTATCATACACATCCCATGTAATCTTGTGGCCTGGTGAGCCAAATTCGTATGAGATGTCATCAGGTGAAGATATCACGGGATTGGTCAAATCAGGATTCACTGTGAAATTGAAGGAGCTGGTTGAATTCTGTCCTAGTGTGTCATTGACAAAGAGCGTGTAGTAATACCAATGCGTTGCATTGAGTCCATCAACAGAAACAGAAATGTTTCCTTCTTCCCATGACCCGCTTTCGATGGTCGTGAAATTGTCTGAAGCCCAATTAGATTGACGAGTTATATTGTAGAAATCGGGATTGGTCTCATTCACTTCCCAGGTTATCCTGTGACCCCAGCTTCCCTGCTCATATTGATCACCAAAGTTGCTTGAGACAGCTACCTGAGGAGGAGTTTCATCAGCTATGACTTCGACATTAACAGAGTCTGATGCACTCTCGTTATCCATGTTGAAGACTGTGCATTCAAACACGAATGTAACTGGAAGCGTGTGCGTCAGGTTTTCTTCGTAAATGTAATCCAGACTTATGGTGATATTAGAACCGTCCCAAGTTCCTTCTTCGTGCACGTCTCCATCACGAGTAACCGAGTAGTTCTTTGGCTCAGAATCAGTTACGTTCCAAGTAATTGTTTCTCCCATGCTACCATTTTCAAAAGAGAAATCTGCTGGACCACTAACAGTTGGTGCAGCGAGTAGAAAAGTATCATCACGGCTGTCGGTTCCTACTGTAAGCGTATTGGCAACTGAAGGAACCACTAAAATCGATAACAGCAACAACACAGCACCGTGTTTGCCAAAGAATTTTGCTGGAGACATCTACACTACTTCCTGTGGACCCTTTTGTACAGCTTCGCGTTACGAGTCGGTAAATATAGTCTTCGGTGGCACATCCTCAAAGACTATCGCTTCTGCCTTCTAGCAGAATAGTGAGCATCATGAATCTTGTCCATCAGACTAACTCTCATAAGCAATCGTAGTCATATCAGCACTAACAGCTTCAGTGAATAACTCCAGTGGTGAGACTCGCTAATGCCTAAGGCAATGTATACAATTTGGTGGCATGATACACTAGGACCAATGGTAGGAAGAAGCTATCCTGAAGATACCCGTCTTACCAGTGAAGAAGCGGTCACGATATTCATGTCACATGGAAGTGACATGCAGGCAGATATAGGTTATACCAAAATCCCGAAGGGGCTAATCATATCATACATGGAACAACCGAACTGCATTGCGGTCCTGCTTGACAAAGATGATGAAGCTTCTATTGTTGAAAGGAATTTGCAGCGTGTTGTGGATGAAATTGATTTCAATTCCGAATCGTGGGAAGACGAAATCAAACATGCCTTCGAGCGTCTTGAAGAGCTCATCCAAGAGTCAACAGGTAATGAGCTCCTCTCTAAACCTGAGGTGCGACAGCTGATTGTAGATATGGGTAGAAACAGGGTAGGACCGATAAAACCCAAACAGTCGCTGAAAGTCGTCACACACTATCCAGTTGCCAAGGACTACTTGGGAACTGGCCATGAAGAAGTTGCAAGAACATTACAAGATCTCGAGGAAGAAGGGCTCATAGTTGGCAAGACGTTTGGTAGAACCATCCAGTGCCAGCAGTGTGGAAGCAACCAGATTGAACTCGTGTTAAGATGCCCAGACTGTGGCTCAACAAGTCTACATAAAGTGTATACAGTGTTTTGCCCGAAGTGTAGTAATCGCTTTCACACGGTAGTTGATGATGAAATCTCAGAAGTGCAGTGTCAGAAATGTAAAGAAGCCATTCCTGTCGGCGAGCTACAAGTCCTCGAAGTCGAGCCGCTCTGCAATGAATGCGGGAAAGTTACGAACGAACCAAAAATCGACTTCGCGTGTTCTAAATGTGGCAGAAGCTTCGAAATCATTGATTTCCTCGGAGGCACAGCTGTAGCCTATCATCTTTCTGAACATCTCAAGAACCGAACCAACGAAATCAAAAACAAGTAAACCTTAACATGTATCTATGATAGTTCGATTTTGAGAGATATGGCTATCGGAATCATCGGCGGATCCGGATTTTACGAATGGTTTGGAGAATCTGCAGAAATCAGAAAAACACCATTTGGGTCTAGTTCACCAATAACGACAAGCAAGGAAGAAGGTTCAAGAATCTACTTTCTTGCACGCCACGGTCCGCAGCACAGTCTTCCTCCTCATCTCGTAAATTACCGGGCAAATGTCTATGCCTTGCGAGAACTAGGCGTTACTCATATAGTAGCAACAAACGCAGTAGGCAGCTGCATAAAGAAAATCGAACCAGGGGATTTCTTAATTCCAGATCAACTCATAGACCTCGTAACGGGAAGACAATCTACTTTCTTCACAGGCGAACATCAGAACAATCTACCAGAGAAATTGCAAGAAGTCAAGCACACGGACGTTAGCTATCCGTACAAGGGCGTTGTAAGAGAGACTCTGCTTGAAGTTCTAACCAACAGCGATTTCAAATTCCATTCTAGCGGAACATATGTGACAACCCAAGGACCTCGGTTTGAAACAGCAGCCGAAATTCAGATGATAAAGAAACTTGGGGGAAGTGTTGTTGGGATGACCAGCGCACCTGAAGCGTTTCTAGCCCGTGAACTGGACATCGACTATGCAACAACTTGTTTAGTCACTAACTATGGAGCAGGTATGCAAAAGAAAATATCACACGCCGAAGTCATTGATATCTTCGAATCGCGCATGGAAGATTTGAAACAGATCATCAGAGAATTCTTGGATCGCATCCTTTGTAAGCTCTAGTTGTTCAGTTCCCCTTCCACTAGTTCTCGAGCCGCAGAGATTATCTTCTGAGCTCCTTTTTCATTAAGACCCGCGACCTTTTCGGCCAACCGGTCAGCCCGTTCTCCGGCCAATTGGGCAGCCGATTCATATCCTTCTTTCTTCAATCGTTGTTCTAGTTTCTCCCCGACACCATGAACTCTTCGTAGTGGTAGAATCTTGGCTACTTCGCCGCCCAACATATCCTCCAAGTCAGCGTTTGATACTTCGGATGCTGCATCTATAATATCAAGCTGCTGACGAATGGATTCGAAGTCTTTGTCATCAAGGTAGTTATCGACAGCTTCCTCAACTCTTTCCTCGTCAAATCCGAGTTCGAGGTCTTCCATCTCAATTTCCCTTGAAACAACATCTGGCACTCTACCCATGAAATAAAGCGATATGAATGCGAGAAGAATTGAAGTTTGTTCAGCTATGCGAATCGTTGCTTGAGAAGTGGCAAATTGTATCGGACCGATTTCCAGAAACCAGAAGAGAACAGCATAGCCGAGGAATAATGTCCATACCGCCGCTAAACGTCGAGCCTTGCTTTTGGGGGAGCCTAACTCTCCCCATATCAGTAGGAGTGCACTTCCCATCAATAGGCCCTCCACAACCCGCTCGAAAACCAATAGCGGTAAAGCGAATATATAGAAGCTTTCTGCAACTCCAGCTATGTTGTAACCGTAAAAAGCAGGGCCAAATATGGTAAGAAGTCCCATCCCCAAAATTCCTGCTCTAAGCGCCTCTTTTCGGTCAAGTAGATCAGCAATCAATCCACCCATGAGGACTCCTGCTGCCAAGATGAGAAAATCTAGACCTTCAAGCCCTGACAGAAAGACGAGTGAGGAATCTTGAGCAAGTTCTTCTAACGCCGCTGCAAGGGTAGCTTTCGTTGCAGAATACCAAAGAAAATGGGCGGCCATAACAAATACAAGTGGAAAGAAGTATCGGCTTGCTCTTCCCCTAACTGCAAGAGCCACCTGATCGAATTTCCAGGGTTTCATCGCCAGGGAGAAGACTACTGATATCAGACACAGAATCTCTGCAACTGGGAATGAAACAGAATTAGGTGCATATGGGGACAGACCAAAAAGAACAAAGATACTATACAGAACGAAAGCCAGCGAAACAAAGATACCACCAATTCGGCCTCTGAATCTTGCTACTACAGTACGGTTGAGAAGAACAGCCCAACTCCCCATCATCAGAACAAGACCAGAAAAGGTCAGCACTACAATTGCATATTCTATTAGCGGCGTATACACGTTTGGGAAACCAAGAAACCAACCAAAGAGCGAGACAAATAGGGGGGCCAATCCACCAATAAGAATAATCACATCCAAACGCCGTATCCTGTCCAATATGGTAGCCATTAGGAAAAGTGATAGCAATGTGGAAAGCAAGCCAGGTAGCAACAATTCAGTACTAGGAACAGACATCCAAGCAGAAGACACCAACACGTAGATGGAACTGAACTGAAGTAAAATGTAGGATAAGGAAGGTGCACAGAGAAGGTAGAAAGCGGCTTTCTTCCATGGGAATTCGCGGTATTCCAGCAACGCACTCACTCAAAACCAGAATTAAAATTGGATTCTAATAAGGGCATCTCATTCGAGCAATGTTTCCTCAAATAGCCAAGTATACACACAGCAGAATAACTTTAATGGTAATCCGATTTTGGTCCTCGTGGGTATTTAGTTTGCAAAGAAATCTAGGTGCACAGGAATTCATGGTGATTGCTCCTGGAGGTGCGCCTATATTCCATTACTCGAGCAGAAATACAAAGCGACTTGATGAACTCCTATCTGGATTCCTTTCTGCTATAACCTCGTTTGCTAATGAATTCGGAGAGCAATCTGTCCAAAGCCTTTCTTTCGAAGGGTCTGAGCTCCTGTACGAACACGGTGACAACAACGTAATCTTCGTTCTTCTAATTGATGCTGATGCTTCTGAGACTGTTCTAAGGGCCGTTCTCAAAGAGCTGAGTAAGAGATTCCAAGAGAAGTTCTCATCTGAAATCGAAATGGAGATTCCTATCGCGGATACCTATGCAGGATTTGATGCAAAGGTAAAGGAGGTCATAGAGAAGTATCGATCCGTTCTCAAAACTGCGTCTCAACTCAATGGATTCGTCGTGCCAAAATTGAAGAAAAAAGATGATGAGTTTTCTCTGGACCCAGAAGTGCTCGACGAGCTACATCGGGACTATGGAAATCATGGCGTTAGGATTTTGGAATCAATTGATGGAAATACATGCATTCACGAAATCAGAGAGCAAACAGGTCTAGAAGAAGGCGATGTCTTAGAAATAATAGAATACTTGATTATTGCAGGGGTTATAGAAATCAGAATACTTTGTCCCTCTCTTTTGAAAGCCGATAGTCGCTTCGATACATACCTGGATCTCATCGGATTACCGCAGAAGGACTACCAAGTTCTTCAACGTGCTAAGAGTTTCTGTGATGGAAAGCATCCACTCACCGATATCGCCACTAGAATCAATGTAACGCCAGAACGTCTGTTTGAGGTCCTCTCAAAGATGGGAGATACAGAAGTTGAGTGGTTGAAGAAAAAGCCAAATGATGTCCCAACCACGAAGTATTAAGAGATTCAGAGCACCAGAAAACCTAGATAGACAGATCCCATAAGTTCTGAATCAAGCAAATTGAATGTTCTTGAAGCTCGAAAGGTGAAAGAAAGTGCCCCTTGAAATAATAGTTCTACGAGATAGCGGTATTCCGCTGTTTCACTATGGGGCGGCAGGGTCAAAGCGACTTGATGAGTTAGTTGCAGCATTCTTATCGCTCGTTGGCCATGTAATCGAGAAGTTTAGTGAAGAAGGAATAAGGGAAATTACATTCCAAGAAAGCAAATTCGTGTGGAACAAGAAAGGGGATCTGTACTTCATTGCATTTGTATCAGCCCATGACAACAGTCAGGTCTATGATGTGATTCTGAATCAATTGGCTGAAAGATTCGTTAGTAGATACTACGGGGAACTGTTGGAGAAGAACGATGATTCCTCTAGCTATGAAGCCTTTGCAGAGACTATAGAAAGCATACTGCACAGATTTGACGGCGTTCCAGGAATGGCCAGAAGATACAAGACCTGCCTTCTGCCGCTTGCAGAAATGACATTGATAAGGAGGTCTCTTCAGGACATCGAAGAGATAGAAGGTGTTGACAGAGCCGGCTATCTCACTCAAGATGGTTTCGTCATTGCCTCCAATCTGCGCACCTATGAGCTGGAGGCGGGCCTTGACCTGATATCCAGCAAGGGCATTTCGTTATCAAAAGGGGCACAAGAAGAAATCATCAAACATCCGTCTCTTGATAGATCCAATTCGCTGTTGTTCCATAGAACTCCCAATGGAATGATTCTAGTATTGATTGTTGATAGCAAGAAAAACCCGAATCAATTTTACGAGGACCTGAAAGAGGAAGATAAGAGCATATCTGATATCGATTTGAAAACAGGAACAAAAATCAAGCCAGAAACCGAAAGGGAACCACTTGAGTTTGAGGAGCAGAAAATGCTCATTCCGCTCATTCCGCTAGATGACATAGAACAACTCGAACAACCATTGATAGCGGAAATTCCTCGAAGCATAAGAGAATCCGTCCTTGATGTTTTGCGACTGGCAGATAATGATTATACGATTGCTGAAATCAGAGACAAATCGGGGCTGGACCGCAAGAAGCTGGATGAAATACTAGCTCAGATGGTTGGCCGAGGGCTTGCTAGACTATCGGAAGCGTATCCGACTCTTACACTGGATGATTCACGTTTCAAAGCATACCTAGACGTCGTCGGAATGCCTAAAAGAAAGCAGAAAGTGTTAGATACAATCTGGCATCAGCTAGATGGAGAACACTCTATTAGCGAAATTGCAGATAATACACAAGAACCCCCCTCAAGAATTGTAAGTGTTTTACGCACACTTGGAAATGTTGTAGAATGGAAAACTAGGAGAGACGCTTGACATGGGTAAGATCGTTTCGATACATTCGTTCCGCGGAGGAACAGGCAAATCGAATATCTCAGCTAATCTTGCTGCTGTAGCCGCACTCGAAGGGAAACGAGTGGCTGTGATGGATACAGATGTTGCATCACCCGGTATCCATATCATATTTGGATTGGGGCGTCAGAAGATTAAGCATACTCTGAATGATTATCTTCGCGGAACCTGTGATATTACTGACGCATGTATTGACATGACCAATAGGTTGGGCATAAAGGATGGCCGTCTTTTCCTGATCCCAAGCTCCATGAGTGCCACAGATATTACGCGTATTCTTAGAGAAGGTTATGAAGTGGGGGATCTTCGAAACGGTTTCAGCGAGGTTATGAGTGCGAAGGACTTGGATTATCTCATAATCGACACCCATCCTGGGCTCGACAGAGAAACATTACTTTCCATGGCCACAGCTGACGTTCTCTATGTGGTTGCACGAATCGATGAACAGGACTTGCTTGGTACTGCCGCGACACTTTCTGTGGCTAGACGACTTAAGGTGCCTAATATCAAGATCGTGATCAATAAGAAGCCGCGAATCTACGAAAACGAAGCAATCATCAAAGAAGTGGAAAGCAAATTCAAGGCGAAAGTTGCGTCGATAATTCCGTTGGTTCCAATATTGATAGAGGCGGGGAGCAGATACGTTGTGGCTCTCAAACATCCAGACAACATTTTCACCAAACAAATGGGCGTTCTCTACAGGTATTTAGAGCAAGAAAAATAGAGATTCTGGGAGTCTGCGGGCGGTAATACAAGGTATAGGCTCCAAGAATCATCATTCCAGAGAGAATCTTTCACAAAATGCCCGCGGAAAGCATATTTCTTAGCAAATGGCATGATGGTCTTACTGAAACGAGAAGCAACTCAAGGACCTACCAATAGGTAATAGATATATTATGGGCAAAGATAGCATCGTATACAGACTAATGTGAGACGGCTTATAATGAAAATCAGCGTACGTATGGCCGATGCTACAGACAGGGAAGAGTTGAAAGATTTCTATTCGAGAGAAGGCCTTGATTTTGAAGATATCATGACTAGAACAGCCCCTACTTTTTCACATTCCGAGACGATGTATATCGTTGCCGAGGCCCAAGGCATGATTGTAGCAGCGCTGAGACTCAGTATTGGAAGAGAACCAGGGGTGGGCAAAGTGGGTATAATTCAGTACTTCGAAATCGAAGATGAACTTGAGCAGACTGAGCTCGGTCCTAACATGCTTTCGGAAGCTGTTCAAATAGCAGAAGACAAAGGACTCCGAGCGCTCGACACCATGGTGAGAGACGACCGTACCGAAGTTATTGAACTATACAAAGATGCACAATTCGAAATAGATCACAAAGAGACCTATTTGAGGCGGAAATTCAGAAAGCGATTGTTCACCTGATTGAGTTCATTACTACCCCAAATAGCATCAGGTCATAACCAGCACAGTACTACTCGACTATGCCGGCCAGACCTAAATCGTGGATTGTCTTTTTTGGAGGAATACCTTCCTTGTTCCATGCTCTCAACTCATAGAATTTGTCAAGAGACTTCTCGAAATCTTCTCTTGTGACGAAGGCTTTCATTCCTTCACGCGGTCCCTGAGTTTCAGCTTCCCAGAACCTCGGTGGGAGTTTGTCGTCTTTGCGAGAAATACCTTCTCGTACATTGAAAAGACGGCTAAGCGTAGCAACGCGATGAGCGAATTCGAATACTTTCTCCTCATCAAAATTCAGTCCCGAAGCGGCATTCAGCATGGCAATCTTCTGTTCCAAGGTTATATGTAGGCGGTAGGTGAAGTGGCAAACCTCAAGTGAATCAGTGAGTACTTTATCGTCTCTTGACCGGATCATTGATTCAACGGTCGGAACCGCAGTTTCGTTTGGCGGCTCAGTAGTGGCTGGCCAGCCTCGCAAATGACTTGCCCCCACATCTGCAGTTGCATATGATACGCCCATACCTCTTCTGCCCCGTGGATCCCAGGCGGGTACCTCAAGGCCCTTCACGTGAACAGCAATTTTCTCAGCTTCAGGTCCAAGTTCTTCGCCTGCTTGTTCAACACCTTTAGCAAGAAGGTCACCTATCCCGTCTCGGTTTGCAATCATCTTCGCAAGTTTCAGTGCAGCCTCACCATCACCAAACTCGAGTGGGAAACCAATGTCTTCTTCGGTAAGGATGCCTTTTTCATAAGCCTCCATTGCGAAACCGATTCGAGTGCCGGTGCTGATAGTATCTAGTCCAGCATCGTCACAGATGTAATTCAACTTGAAAACGAACTGAGGGTCATGAATTCCAAGATTCCCGCCCATAAGACCGAGCGTTTCGTATTCAACCATTGACTCTACTTCTTCACCCGTATTGTAAGGATTCTCAGTTCTAAACGCATGAGTACAACGCATCACGCAGTGAGGGCACGAGTGATGTGATCCAAGACCGTATTTCTCCTTCATTTTCTCAGCATCCAGCTCCTCCCAATCTTCGAAATAGCCAGACTCCCAGTTGCGTGTTGGATACTGCCCCAAAGCGTTGCTAATTTCCGGGAGAAAGGTTGTGCCGTAGTTCTTGAATGATTCTTCGTGTCCTTCCTGACGCCATTGAGAGATTAAATCACGGTGGATGTTACGAATGGTCTCCACGTCATGAGCTTCTATTCTCTTGGTTCCATAGGCAACGAAAGCCTTGAGATTCTTGGAACCCATTACAGCCCCAGCACCGCCACGTCCTGTTTGATGTGCGATTTCACAGCAACCCACAGCAGCAGTATTCAGATTCACGCCGCTGGGACCTATGGCATAAACACAAGAGCCCTTCTCGGTTTCTTCATGGAGCTTCTCTGTTGTTGCGTAGATTCCATCGTTCCAAATATCATTTGCGTCTCGCAACTCTAGTTCGTCGTCAGTCAAGTATAGATAGACTGGCTCTTCAGCCTTGCCTCGAACACCAACAGCGTCGTATCCAGCTTTTTTCAGCTCTCTTCCAAGCGCCCCGCCACAATGCGTGTCGAGATAGAGACCGGTCAACGGAGATTTGGTCATCAAGGTCCATCGCCCGACATTCGGCGCAGGAAGGCCCTGTAAGGGACCACTCAAAAAGAGGAGAAGATTCTCCGGATCAAGAGGATCTATGCTCTCATTCACTTCTCTGTAAAGCAAATAGGTCCCTAGTCCTTTCCCGCCAACAAACTTCTCATATATTTCTGGATCCAGCTGCTCTTCAGTTACACTCTGAGAGCTCAGGTCAATCCAGAGAATCTGCTCATTCCAACATTCATGCGTCATTGCGTATCCCTTCTGGCGGCAGTTATTACTCAGTAGATATCTCTATCTTGGTTATTTTTTCAGCCTCAACGTTTTTGAGATGAGATATCATTGATACGTTTACATCGTGAATGACACTGCGTACAAACTGATTCATCGGAATCTTCTTACCGTCAATGTAAAGCTCCATCTTTGTCATATAGAATACACCTTATTCTTTCGTGTTCGAAAGTCTTTTTCTACATAACGGTCCCTGACTTACCCTTAGAAAAAGGGTAACATTCAAGTAATCACCCAAGCTTGCTGAAAGCGTACTCCGATATGCATTTATAACCCGCAGGGTCGAAAACCCTTAGTGGGCGACAACCTAAGTGAGGAATCTACAATGGAAGATATCAGATCCATAATTACTCAAAGCTCTCCTGAAGGAGAGTCCGTTGAGCCAATTAGCAGGATTGCGGGTATAGGTGGTCTACTTGGTGTTGTAGCCGCGGCTTTAGGATTACTACTAAGCAGCGGTACACCATTACTGCCCGTGCCAACAATGTCTGTTGTAACACTGAAGAACCCTAGTCATTTCATATTGTCTGCGGTCTTTGTGGCAATAATAGCAGTAGGACTACTTCTCCAGTTCAAAGGGCTCGGAGGGCTTGAGAAACGGCTTGAAACCAACTACTACAACATAGTGCGTTTGATGTTCCTAATATCAGCAGCAACAGCGGTATTCATACTCTGGGGCGGCTTGGTCTGGAACAAACCCTTAGAAGTGGTTGACTATGTGGTTGACTCAGCGACAATGGGCGCAATTTTCACAATTTTCTGGCAACTGCTTGCCGTATTGTACATAGATGTTTCAAAAACGAAAATTGGCCTAGTGACAGGTATTTTCAATGCGATGTTCATACCCGTATTGGCTATTGGACAGGCCATCGGGCCTATGATAGTAATTCTGGCATATGTAATACTACTTGTCGGCCAGCTGTTCAATACACTATTTTGGTGGTCACCACTAAGTAGCATTAGGCAATTTGCTAGAAGCCCAAAAACTGCAAAATTGGGTTTTGGTATCATGGGCGTTCTGACAGGATTAGTAGGGCTAGTAGCAGTCTTTACCGGTCCTCTGGGAGAGGTTTCAGGGAGTCAAGTATGGTATCCATGGAGCACTATGGTATCCGAAACAGCATTCCAGACAAGTCCTGCGCTCATCTTTGCTTTCTTAGCATCAACTTTGGCTTGGGTAATGTTGGCCCCAAGACTAGGAGCAAAGGAACTCGAAATCGCAGCAATTGGCCAGGATGTGGTGCAGTCAGGTCCAAAAGGCTTCTTGGTATTTCTTGCAGCAGTTGGTGTATTTGCAGCAGGCCAAGCAGGAACAGGATATCCTGATGCAATAGGAATCAATCCTCAGTTCATGTCCATTATCCCAGGAGCAATATTGATCCTGATGGGTGGTCTTTACGTATCACATACTGATGTGGTCACTGGTACGCCAATGGCGCTTGCTGGAATCTTCATTATGACACACCCATACGTGATTCCGTGGTTGGTCTTAATCCCGTGGGCCTTTTTCATCATAACTCAAGTTCTTGTCACGATAGAAACCCACGTTCGTGGTTTGACATACTTCAGCCAACCAGTGCTTAACGTTGTCCTGAGTATAGTTGCTTCAGTAGCCTTCATCCTTGTCCTACTAGGAATGTTTGGAAGCGGTCCACCTGCTCTCTGGCCAGCAAACAGGTGGTTCAATGTTGCACTCTTCGATAATCTTCCAGTTGTTGTGCAAACTCCAACTATTCTGGTATTGCCAATTCTAACTCTTCTAGCAAGGAACCTACTGCTGGGTGGATATGCTCATGGAAGAGGGTACACTGGCAGTGAAGCACTAGTTGGGTTCTCCTTCCTATTCTCACTACTGCTTCCCATCATCGCGGCTAACTTTGATGTGTATCACATGGCATTGACAGCCACAGCTATCATGCTCTTCCTGTATGCCCTCAGCTTCGCAGTGGTACTTTCGCTCAACATGAACCTCGCGAACGATGTTGAAGAGCTGGGATATGAAATGGAAGGAACGTTCATCAAAGTGGCAACAATCGTCGGTTTGGCCTTTGGTGCTGTGCTTGCAGCTGCAGGCATGTGGGTGTTCTCAGGATTCCCATCGAATATCATTGTGGGTCAAGTGATGACCCTACTAGTGACACTGATTGTAGGATTGGAACTCCTCTGTGTTGTGTCCTGGCTCATCGCCGGAATCAGACTTGGTATGCTTACCAGTGGTTTCAGTATTGGAGCAAGAGCAACTAAGGAACAATGAACTAAGAGATAACCTCTAGATTGCCCACTTGAGAAGGTACAGGTCCCATGAGCAATCGCGAAATACGCCGGCCTCATGGGGCCTCAACTTGTTTTCTTTTGATGCATGGTTTCTGTGATACAACTGATGCCGTGGTGACACTCGCTGATTATTTGGAAAAGAACAAGATTGCATCATATTCGGTCTTGCTCACAGGGCATGGTACATCCCCAGAGAATCTAGCTTCTACAACATGGCTGGATTGGTATGAATCAGCTGCCAGCGGCCTAGAGAAAGTTCTGGCATGGGAATATGAACAGACAATTGTAGCTGGCCTCTCATTAGGCGGTGCACTATCGCTACTTCTGGCTGCAAGAGAGGAATCAATGGATGGAATTGTGCTGTTAGCTCCACTAGTACAATTGGACTCCATCGCCCTGAAATTTCTGCCACTGCTTAAGCATCTCATGAGCTTCAGGAGTGTTGATGTTGAGAAATCTCAGAAGCCCTATGATGTTAAGCGATGCAAATACGATCGTGAACCACTCTCCGCATATGAAGAGCTTCAGAAGCTAACGAAAGCTGTACGGGAACATCTACCCGAAGTGACAGTACCCACGCTAATTATCCAAGGTAAAAACGATAATACCTTGAATCCGGATCATGCGAAAGAAGCCTATCAGGAAATATCTGCAAAACAAAAGGAATTGCTCATGCTGCCGGGGGCTGAACATGTGATAACTTGTCATCCTTCAAGAAAGAAGGCATATCCCGCGATTATTAATTTCATTGACAGCATCAAATAGGATTGATCAGAGAATCTCCAGATAACCCATTTCTTACAGTTGAGTGAGTGAGTGAACCCAACTGAGGAAACTTCTGTGTTCCACCCTTCCCCTGCCAGCGTCGCCGCCCTCAAAGTACCTGTAGGCCCGTGAGTCAGCAGGGGCTTTGTCCACGTTCATCGGAATGGGATTCCTCCCGCGGTCCTGGCTTCTGTCTCCTGTCGTCATCCCGGATCATCACTCCCGGCGACAGCGAGCTCTTCCACAGTTCTTGCCACGGCGTGGTCATGATCACCCACCCCAGCTTTGTCGCCGTAGCTGAGGAGGTCCGTCTGGACATGGTGAACAGCCGCGGACTCTCCGGAACCTGATGAGGTCCCTTGTTTGGAGAGTAAGGACTTCCGTCGAGAAGCACAAGGCTTCCCTCGAGCTTTCGGCCGCGCGCGTCGCGCTACTGCGCTAGCCCACTTGCCTAGTCCTCTCACGTCATGCAGTGATGAAGTGAGCGTAATGAGTCTTCCAGCGATGTTGATGGCGCCGTTCCTGTCTGCGTTGCACCGGTTGCCGCAAGTTGGACAGATAAACAGGTTCTGTCTTGGTCTTCTACCCTTGTTACCGCACTTCCAGCACATGATCGATGTCCAGCTCTCAGGTACCACCTGAAAGCGTGCGCCTTTGCCATCGACCGGCCAGCCAAGCTGCTCAAGATTGTGCTTGAGGGTCTCAGTTATCCGTGCGAACGCCCAAGAGTGTATCATCCCCCGGAACCTCCGCCCTTTGTAGTTGCCGCGCCGAGCAGTGTACCTGATGTTTTTGAGCCGACCGATAGCCACGTACAGGGTGTATCGCTCAGACAGTTCGGTGATATAATCGAGCATTTGACTGACCATGAACCGGTCGTATTCTCTTGCTACACGGTATCTTTTCCTCTTCAGCTTTCGCAGTCGTGCTGCTACTTCATCATGAGGGTTGCCGTTGTTCTTCCGGGTGTGCATTTCGTGCTGGAGCTGGGCAACCAAATTGTCGAGCTCTTTGATACGTTCCACCTTGTCTTCCTGCACGAAGTACTTGTTCTCCCGCACTTTCTGGGGAGTAACCAAGCTTGTACAGGCCGCCTTTTCGATACCGAGATCGATACCGAGGACAGCCACTGGAAGATTGTCAGCAGGAGGCTCTGGCTTGTCGATTCTGACCGCAAAGGTCACCCACCACTTGCTCATTCTGTCCGTGAAGATTTGTAGTGCTTTGATTTCACCTCGTTCGAACTGATTGGTATGGAACGGCGAGATATTGAGCGGGATAAGCAAACGGTCGTGGATCCTGCGGCCTTCAGGCACTGAATCCAAGGAGTCCCGGAGGTCAAGCCACCACCGTGCAACATGGGTACCATTCTCAATGAGTGTGAACCGCTGAGAAAACACCCAACGCGGAATCCGTCGAGAGGATGAAATCCTCGTGCAGGGACGCGATGCCCTCCGGCCGTTCTTGTTCTTCAGCTCGAGATAACTCTCATACATCTGAAGAGCTGTCTTTCTGCACTCCTGTAGTTCATTTGCTGACATCCGGGGAAACCGCTCCTTCATGTCATGGGGAACAGTCAGCCGCTGTTCGTACCCCTCTTTGACCTTGATTGCAGTCATGGTGAGCTTGTCCAGTTCAGCGGCATTGATACGCGTGTCTTTCTTCCCCTTCAACAACTCATCCTCGTGTTCCTCTATGATACCAAGGAAGGCATGGATGGCCCGGGTATCACGACCAACTATCTGCCTCAGTCGCTGCTGGGTCCGATCTGTCATCACCGAGTACTTGATTGGTACTTTGACACTGATTGTTGTTCCTTGAGACCGACCCATCTTCATCGCCTAGTTTTTTACTATATAAAGTTCTAACCTGTCTTTGTTGAGTTCACTCCTCGGTTTGTTCTGAAGGGAGTTATTGAACTCATATTCTTGTAGTTGAATTACTATATAAAGTTATTAAGACGGTTTATAAAGTATATTAATATTTGTCAGCTAGAACTAGTCTAGTCTTAATTTCATTATTCTAAATACAGATGAAATCCTTATAAATAAAAACTGCAATCGAGATTTGATATTCATGGGGCGGAGACCACGCAAGATGGATCCCAATAGAGTCCTAGCGGATACCACCTATGCGGGTCTCGTTGCATTGCTCCGGTTGATGGAGAAACGAGCTAACGAGCAGACCAAGGATTTCTACCTGAGTATGCAGAAGATATGGAGCGATGCAAGAAGAAAGGTGGAAGTGCTAAAGGGAATCCGACCCTGGGATTTCAGACCTATCAGAAAAGCAGAGCGAAACATGCGCAAACAGTTCCTGAGATTTCTATGGGAAAGCACCAAGAGATATGGGAATACAGAAACGAAACGGGTGAGGAGCTGGCGCAAGGGAACGGTAGGGCCTCTCAATGGACTACTAAACTATGCCGGTGCACGGCTCAGAGATTTGGCTGTAACAAGGTACCCTTTTTCTGACCCAGACCATTTTCAAATCCTTGAGAGTCTCGATGGTTCTGTCAGTGTGATTTCCAAGACGGTTTATCAGGACGTGAAACTGTCTGAGCTACAGAAACAGGATTATCTCTCTCAACGCGCCAAGGCAAGGCTCAAGGGGATTGACAAGAGGAAGTGGCGAGCTGGGTACAAACACACATCCAGGGGTCCTCTGCTACTCCTAGAACACCCTAGCCTTCCCGAGCTCGATTTCGTGGATATGATTCGGGCCCATGTAGTAGAGCTGTGCAGACAGTGTTTTATATACGCCTTACCGCGGAACCGCGCTCAGCGATACATCCGGCTCCTCATTCACCGGTTGCGTCCGTTTCTCGATTGGGTGTATACCCAAGGTAAAACGGGCCAGTCACACTTCAATCCTGAAGCAGATAGAACACTCAGAGATATCGTTCTTGAGATTCGTGCCTTGTATGGAAAGCGGCACGGGAGAAAGAAACGAGCTACAGAGGAAACGGGCCAAGAGTCATCACACTACACTGTGGAGTGGTTCAAGAATCAGATTTCGGAACTGGAAATGTCAACCACTAGCAGTGAAGTTAGGGCGGCCTGTAGTATGTTACGCCATGCCGCCGGAACCACACTGGCAAAACGAGACGTAGAGAAGCTCTTCGAGAGAATTGACTCTGCAAGCAAAGAACAGGGAACTAGCTGGCACGAAATCCTCCTTTCTGGGTTACCTCACCCGAAATCGCTCAAGTCTGTAACTTACGCTGGCGATACTATGCTCGAGGGGGCATCATCTGTATTGGTTGTGGGCGAGCTTCCCCTAGCTACTCCAAAGGGAAAGGGTAAAGCTGATGTGGTGGTCTTTGTCAGGAGAGGAGGAACAGGACGGGGTATCTGGGCGCCTGTCATGATCTTAGAGGTCAAGACAAAGACCGCCTTCGACTACAACCTCTATGGCGCAAAAGCACGGTGGGGAGAGGGACAGTATGGACCACAGTTCTACACCTGGAAACGAAAACTCAGTGAAGATGAATGGAGTGTTCTCACGGAATCAAGACCAAATACCGCAACTATTGAGCAGCTTGAAGCATATGAATCTGGCTTGATTCAGGGCTATAACCAGCTTCACTCTGAAGACAAACTCTCCTCAGCATCGTTATGGAAAGGCGTTATCACACTTGACACGAGCCAAGACTACCTGGAGGCATTCAGGGCATTCCACCAGCTTCTAGATGATGTAGCCACATCCTTGATAACACAATCGATGCACGAAACCACAGCGACTTCTTGGATCCCTGATCCTGAACAATCCTGGAATGGACCTCGAATCAGATTGCTTCTGTATCCACCGGAGCAGACACATGTGGCCCTAGATGGCATTGAGCCACCAGATTGCTTACCATCCGAAGACCCTTTCGAGTACAGACAGTCCGACGCGAGGGTCCTGACTGTCTATATCTCCGTTGCCGATTCCACTTCAGCAGGACGTGCCGGTGCATGGGTCTCAAAGAACTGGCACCTACTGAACCACATGCGTGAGTGTAGTGATAATACCGAGAAACGCATCCGGATTTGTTGGCTTGACCTCGTTGGTGACTTCCCGACACCAGAGTTGACACGGGCTCGATTTGGTCTTGAATATCTACTGGAAAAGAATCTCATCGCCAAGCAGACGTATAGCGTTCTGAAAAAGATGCTCGAAAATATCTTGTTCACTGATCTAAACAAAGAGGTAGAATCTGCACTGGACGGCGACTCCAACAGTTTGACTAACCAGTTGAACGACGCTTTTGGAACGACAAGAGAAGACGAAGAAATCATTGTTGTCGTCGATGGGTGGGATGAGCTCAAGCATACTACTGTTGGCACCCGTATGCATGGGCTGAACTCCATTGAGCACCTACTGCTCAATCTCCTCCCCGTTGATAATACGAATGTCATCTGGGTTGACGACGGGGTGAAGCATACTGCGACCAGTCCTGACTATCTTAAGGAATGTGTGAAACCACTGCGCTATGACTCTCCCAGACGGTTTCATGTTGATGAAATCATCTACAACATGCCGACCTGCCCAAGAGTGTTCGGATGGTCAAGTCCGTGGGTACCACATGCAAGAGTGATTGTCCAGGACACACCGACTTCTGTGATGCCATGGCAGGCCATCATCCGAGTACCCCAGCTCATAGGATGGCCGAGCAAATTCAGAGGGTTGTCAAAGAAGAACCCTGTCCTGACCCGGAACGAAATGAAGAAGTGGGAATTCCAGAGGACGCCCATGCACAATCGTGGTGTTAGTCTTGCATCCATCTATGCAGCCCCAGCTCGGCTTTCCCGTGAATCCATTGAAATGATTGAAGATACTGCACTGTCCCTCGCCCCAAGCCTCCTGCGTCCGCGAAGCGATGCAGAGGCGGTGTGTCCGGAGGGTTCAGAAGATGCAGGAACCGTCTGGACAGTGTCGCCTGTTTCATCCGGGGAACTGGTGACAAACACACTTACAGACAGGCTGCAGTTGGTGCCTGAACGACCCCCACCGTCTCCTTCGCGGTCGCAGGGATACTATGTTGAAGTAAGCAAGATTACCCGCCAATGGTACTATGATAGTTTTCCGGAACCGGATGATGAGGACTATGCGCCGGGGTCGGTACGTCGCCCTCCTATCATCCAGACGACTAGTGCTGCAAAAATTGACTCGTTAGAGTGTAGGAGTCAAGAAGTACGCCGCCTACGTAATGCTACTGAATTCCTCTTGAGCAGGGTACCGACACACGACAACCTGTACCTGTGTCTGAAAAGAATCCGTGAGATTTGCAGCATTGACGTTTCTGTGACCCGGGACGCTGATTCTCTCTTGGAAGCACTGCAAGAGGTAGGACGGGCGATATGTCGAAGGCTTGTAAGGCAGAGGGTCTGGGATGTGCTAGCCCCCAAGCGAAGAAATTTAATCGATATTCTGAATTCAGCAAACCGAGAGAATCTCCAGAAGGCCACAGCAGACATAGCAGACCCTCTCCTGCTATACGGGAATAATCTGTTCTTGGCTGTTCTAGCAGCCGTCAAAGAAGTTACAGACAGAACAGACCACGCGCTCATGCTGCGGCTCTGGCCATGTGTAGCAGAATGGACATTCTACCAGATAGGCTTTGAACCGGATATTACCGCGGAAGACACTGCTGATTCCGTGTACGATTTTCATGCAATTTACTCAAACCTGGTATTCAGAGCAAGAATCCTTGCAGATAGGACGGACACGAGTAGCAAAGATGCAGACTACGCTTCAACAATGTATGGGCAGGTAATCTGGTATGAGAGCTACCGAGGTTATGATGGTTTGATAACCATTCCGGAGGAAATGGGGTTTGCAGCCGGGCTACTTGAGGGAGAAGGCATCCCACGCCTCTCGCGCAGGGCATACCGCTGCACTGTCGATAGGTCCGCTATTGCAAATTTCGCCAAGAACCATTCGCACCCCGATGGGCGGGTCACGTTCATGCTGACCAAAATAGAGGATAGCTCCCTCCTATGGGAATTTGTAGGTGACCATGAAGAGAAGTGGATACTGGTCGGTGAGCTCAACTATAAGTCCCCACCACCGGGAGAGATCGTCGCGATACCCTGGTTTCATCTGGGGGAGCTTTCCCAGGAAGCGGTCTCCAGATTCAGTGGCTACGTTCCCCCACCAGTACTACCTCCCACAGACCTGGATGATTCAGTCGATGGCCTGCTGACCGAGCTCGCTGAGCTAGTAGTTGACGAGGAGAAAATTAAGGTTACAGTCTCACTGGATCCCCTGAAAAAGATGTACCTTGTGAAGCTTGGTGATGATACTGTTGAACTGGACGATACATTCGACGTTATACGCCTGTTGCGGCATCCCATACGGACGGGGCAAACATACCGTACTCCCAGCGGTAAGGATGTGCAATGGGACCACCTCACCGACATCGAGTACGATGAGATACTGGTCAAACACTATGACGGGAAGACCTCGTATTCATTATCCTTTCTCAGACCCCTTGTCCACCATTCTCGGTTCTTCCCTGACCACTACTTCCTCCCGGAGACCTGTGCAGATCTGCTTGCCATGCGGTACGGCGATTCGATACAGCTGATTGTTGGAGCTCCTGAAAGAGAAGGGCACCTCAGGTTCAGGGCAGAAGGTCTGCCGTCCTCATCCAAACTGAAGGAGCTAGAGGGACAAGCATTGGGTTTCTACAAGGTTGCTTTACTGACGGAGATCGAGCAACTCGTTGAACCCAGCACCAGTACTGTCCATCAGATAGAGGTGGAAGTCGAAGATGCCAGTAGAATCCGACTCCTCGACTCTGAAACATTTCCAACTCTTCATGGCGAGCTTATTGATGCTTCAGAAATCGAAGCGGATGATATAGAACATGACTATTCAGCCGAGGAACACCTAGGAGACGGATTGACGCCCCCAAATCAGTGGAAGGTGATGGTTTCTGCGGATAAGGTGGGCATTTGGTGGGAAGCTGAACGAGGGGAGGAGCCGGTGGACCGTGACGTTCTTTTGGATGATCCCAAATTGTTGCTCGAGCAGAGCTTCGAGAAGGCAATAGGGGCTACTCGGAAATATTACGAAATTATTGTGGTGCCCGCCTTGGGATATGTGGAAAACGAGGAGAATGTGTTGAAGGAGCAGATTCCTGAAGCAGTACGAGAACATCGGAGGATACATGCTTCGTCCCCAGAATCTTACTGGGATATTATCGCAGATGACACATAAGAAGTGGTCAAATCCACCTCGTTATTGATATTGACAGGCTTCTGGCGTATGAGATAGACTGCGACTCACGGCGATATGTGCTCGATGACCTGTTATCGCTGTTAACTAAGTAGGGAAAAAATTGGTGAAATCATTTCATATCATTTTCAACGGGGCCGAAGCCTTCTCCACTCGGGCCGACTTCTCCGAGTTCCCGCCATTTATCGAGAAAATTAGATAGAGCAGGGAGTCCAAACCGTTTTCGGGAAGCTGACAGGGCGATAGTTGTGAAACCGGTGGATCTGCTATGGCCATGACAAACTCTGCGTTTTCAGCTTAGCTGGCTAGATTCCTGGCATTCGAGTAGGGTATCGATTTGGCGTGTACAGGGTAATCTACCTCCTACACGAACTAAGAGGAAATCTTACAGAAATCTTACACTTCCATGTAACGATTTATTTAGGATTCTGTAAGATTTCTATTGTTCCAGATACTCA
>WJIL01000148.1 GCA_014730275.1 Candidatus Lokiarchaeota archaeon
AGACTGAACCTCCGTCCGTTCATCGCTAGTAAGATTGTAGTCAGGACATACCAGTATGAGAATATCATACGACTCAAGCCGGTCTGATGTAAGATTTCCTTCTGGTGAAGGATATAGCTTGTCAACAGTAAACGAGTGATTGACGAGCAAATTCCTGAAGCCAGGCAGCATACCAGGATGCCAAGGCTGTTCCTCCCAGGCATCTAGTCCAAGTCTTGGATGATGAGAAAGATCGTAAGCGACCCGAGATTTTGGAACTGGGCACAGCCACTCTACAGCATCTATGCAGAGATTCATTATTCCTTGCACCATGGGTCTGCTTGGAGTAGTATTTGCTACGAAACCAGGCAGATGAACAACTTTGCCACCTCGAAGATAGGGATTGTATGCAAAGCCTGTAACGTTATTCGGTTGACCCTCTATGTTCAACAGCTTTGTATAATGAGAGTATTCTTTGGTTGTTGAGAGGGCAGACCAATTGAAAGTTGCCCAATTCCAGTTCGTTGTGTTGATTGTATTTCCAACAGAGTACTTCTTTGTAACAGGATGTAGATTAGCTACAGTCTGAATCTCTGACCAATTGTAATACCAGTAAGTATCGTGGCCATGATTCCCTTCGGACTCGTACGGAACCACTCCAGCATATCCTAAGAAGTTGACCGCGCTGTCGACAGTAAGAAGACCACCGCCAGCCAACCAGAACTCCTTTGCCAGCATCGTGACGTTCTCTCGCGGGAGATTGTTTGGTAGTACGAACACATCAAAATCTGCTAGAATAAGCCTATGGTCAAGCAGATCTTGAAATGTCAGAAGTTCTACTTGATAGCCAGCATCTTCCAGCACTTGAGCAATATCAGTTGAATCCTGTGTGAATGACCCACCATATGCCCAAGTTGGTTTTGTAAAATTGGTTTCATTGTATATTGCTACTCGAATATTGCGCGGCGTGATTTCAGCCGGGGTTACTTGTTCCATCGGGTTACTCCGTGAAATCATATCAGGAGACGTTCCCAACGGAAACATACTCATGCCAATTAGCATTATGAGTGAAAGAAGTATGGCGTGCTTGTGATTCATTACACCTAATCCTCGGTATGATTTTTTTTGAGCGAGTTAATAAGAGCTACGCAAAAATTATCAATTATAATAAGTTTTTTGTTAATTAAAGAAATAAATCATATGTTAGGCGGCTAATACATTAAATCAATAATAAATAGTTAAGATAGCGCGAAGGCAAAATAATGCGTCCTCCGTGCAGGTGGGGGAATTATATAGCAGAAAACAACACAGAAACACTGGTTGACAGCCTTGACATACCAAGATGTAGCGGGTAACAATCCAATAACTCAGACCCTAACAGAGAAAGCCAACCGTGTAATTGATTGCTTGGAAGGGAATATCAACACAAATGAGCTTGTTCGATATGGCGAGAATCTGGTTGCTGCTGTCGAACAACTGTGGAGAGGAGTTCGAGAAGGCAATTGCAGAGTGGAATCAATCGCACTTCTGCGAGTGCTGCGTCAGACAACCTGTAGAGAAATATTATCGCCTCGCGAGCTTGCAAAGAAACCACCCGAGAAGCTGGCTAGTCAGTTGAAGTTGTTCGTAAATACTGTGAGATATGTACTCAAGCCAAAACCACTCCCAGCATAACTAGTGTCAGCAATCAAATACGCTATCAGTTGTCGTTGAGACAAGACTGATTAGCCAACATGCCATCACAGAATCCGATGGACATGCATGTCACGTTGCTTGGTACTGGTACTTCCTTCCCGGATCCAGAACGGGTTCAGTCTGGAGTGCTCTTGGAAACTGAAGACTTCACATTCCTTCTTGATAACGGATCAGGAACGCTCCATAGGCTTACTCAAACAGGGATAGAACTCACCGACCTTTCTGCAGTACTCTTTACCCATTTCCATGTTGACCATTGCTCAGACTTTCTTCCATTGTATCAAACGCTATGGCTTCAGGAGTATGATAAGACACTGGAGGTGTACGGGTCTGCAGACATCCACGATTGGCTAAAGGGAATCAATGAGGTTTCATTCCCCTATCTTCTCGATAGAATCTCTACAAAGGTTATCGAACTGGCAGAACACGACAGATTAGAATTCGGTGGTGTGACAATCGAGGCCTATCCGACCTGTCATAGCGATCAGGACAGTAGAGCGTTCAAGGTAGAAGGAGATGGTGCTTCCCTGGTATACACGGGCGATACATCGGCGTGTGAAGAAGTCATCAAAATGGCCAAGGATGTAAACCTGCTAATTCATGAATGTAACTGGCTTGATGGCGACCACCGTGAAGGTGTTCACACAAGCCCCAGTGATCTCAACCAAGTTGTCTTAGAAGCACAGCCAGAGAAGGTAATACTCGTCCATGTATCTCCGCCAGTTGTCCGTGAACGGGATTCAGTCATTGAAATCGTAGGTAAATCCAACAACGCAGAGGTCATCATGGGAGAAGATCTCCTTGAAATCCAGCTCTAGTTGAAAATCGAGAACTGGAAGGGGCGGTTCATCTATTTTTCAGTATCCTGACGCGCTTCCACCATCCCTCTGATGTTTCTCAGGCCGTACATAGCTGTCATCATCAGCATGGGAGTGAGAAACGTAAGATTCCCTATCTGGGGTAGTATGGGAGGTGAAGAACCCCGAAAAATCGCAAGCCCATTGATGGCAAGAATTCCAAAATAGAACAAGGTTAGACTGACATTCAGGTATGCTGCCTTTCGTAGAAAACCTCCTGAAATCCTCCCAAGAAGATCAACGGTCTCTTTTACGATTTGGACAACAAAGAACAGCATCGTTATTATCAGAACAGGATAACCGAATATGAAGAACAGAACGTAGCTAACAACGATTCCTGCTATTAATGTGAAGTAGTTGTTCATGGGATTAAAGTAACGAAGCGTTTCACCTGTACTCGACTCTTCATTCTCTTCTTCTCCGCTATCTTCATTGGGTGCGTCTGCTAGTTCCATCAGAATTTCCACTCCCCAATTCGGATTTCCCCTAATAACTCAAAGCATGAATGCAGGCAGAAAGGCATCTCGGGGTGTAGAAAGCATCTCGACCCGCTCAAACTCGGACGCCAACGAGTCATAGAAGAGGGGGACGCTATAGAATGGATCTCCAACCGTGAGCTTGAACATCTTCTATTTGGGCTCCAAAATCATCTTCAGCTTATTTCGACCACATTAGAGGTTCCAATAAGGCCACGTAAGACCGGTTAAATTAAAGAACCGATACAGCGGATAGGCGGGTAATATAGCATGTCAATATTTAAATCGACACAAAATGACAAAGGGAATCAGAATCCAATATACGGAAGTATACAATATGGCGGACGCTATAGAATGGACTAATGCCGGGCCGGACCAAATAGTCTGGCGGTACCCAGACAATCGATTGGACTGGGGTAGCCAACTCATTGTACATGAGAACCAAGCAGCAATCTTCTATCGGGATGGTAAAGCCCTTGATACCTTCCTGGCAGGACGACACAAATTGACAACGAGCAAAATGCCCAGTCTCGTTGGCTGGTTGCAGGAGAAAGTCAAGGGAGATATCTTCCAAGCAACATGCATTTTCATCTCACGCTCTCAGTTCCAGGGCAAATTCGGAGGGAGAGGACAGACAAGTGACCTCGCTCCGCTTATGTTCCATGGCAACTTCTGGTTCCGTATCAAGGAACCGAAGGTATTCGTCAGCGACGTAGTAGGAAATCAGAATGCCTTCACTACTAAGAAGGTCAATGATTACCTGCGATCTTTCCTTAACGAACGCATCATTGACGAATTTGCACACTATGATCTCCAGACTGTGTTCACTCAACTCGATGAAACATCGATGAAGGTTAAGACAAAGGTCAGAATGTCATTCGAACGTATAGGCCTAGAGCTTGTCGATTTGAAGTTCGAAGGTATCGATACAACCGAGAAGTACAGAGAGAGACTATTCTGGTTGAAGACTGGCAAGGTCAGTGGTCAGCAGGTCATGGGCTCAGAAACAATGAAATCAGCTGCTGAATCGATTGGGAAGAGCGAAGGCGCCGGTTTCGGCGCTGGAGCTGCGATGATGGGTGCAATGGGTAAGCAGATGCAGGGAGGACAAGATAGTGGACAATCAAGTGCTCCTGCAGGTGCGAAATTCTGCCCCAATTGTGGACAGAAACTCAACGGCGCCAAGTTTTGCCCCAACTGTGGTACAAAAATCGGATGAAGGATGAAAGACGAGCTCCCCAAGTGAGTGAATCATTTGGGGCCTCGCCTCTCATTCGTTTTTCTTTTTCGTAGTCATGTATCTACTCGGATATATTAGGTGAGAATTCATCAGTCATTGCTTCATAGAGAAGCTAAGCATAGATTCAAATCAGAAACCATCCCCGAGAGCTTGGTGATGGATTCATAATGCCCAAGCGGAGCAGGAGATTCCACTCCAGAAAATCGGGGGTATATTACACACCTGAGGAAATCGCAGAGTACATCACCAGAAAATCGATAGACGCATGGATAAACGGGCAAAACCAAAGAGACTCTGAAATGCTCACCTCTGTAAGGGTGCTGGATCCTGCAGTTGGGGATGGAGTGTTTTTACTCGTTGCAGCAGAATATCTTCTTCAAAAACGATGTGAACTCAACCAAGCTGAAGATACGGGTCACCTCAGGGCATCTATACTGTCCACCAATCTTTTTGGTGTGGATCTTCGAAAAGATGCAGTTCGGGAATGCAGAATGAAACTTGTGGAGTGGGCACAAAGAACCTCCCAAGAGCTTCCACCTAGCGCTCTCAAAGAAATCGTCGAAAGACAAATACGGAAAGGGAATAGTCTGGTCGGGAGTACTAATTCCAATAAGGAACGAGGGAATGCTCTCGATGGGAGTACCAATAAACATGGTTCCAGTCATTCAGCAATGAAACGGAGTAGCTTCAAACCGTTCTCGTGGTGTGAGGAATTCCCGGATGTTTTCAGCAATCAAAAACCGGGTTTCGATATCATTGTAGGCAACCCACCCTTTGGAAACCTACTCACAAGTTCTGAGAAGGAGTATATTGAAAGCACATACGACGTAGCGCTCTTTGGAGGAAGAGAGGGAACGTGGAATATCGCGGCACAATTCCTTGCAAGGGCGAGTTCACTCCTCAAACTGGATGGCGAAATTGCCTTTGTGGTACCAAACAGTATCATGCGAACAAAGCAATTCAGCAAAACTCGAGCGTTCTTGGCAGGAAGGCTAGGAGTATGGATGATAATAGATGAGGGGAGCCCCTTCCAAGATGTCACACTTGAAATGGTCAGCGTGTTTTGTTCTCCAAATAAACCAGGGGACTCAGGAATCATCGTGATGTCAAGGAGACCTGGAATTCCCACTAAGAACGTAGCGCCGAGAAAGACTTTCCAAGATGGTGGAATAGCAGTTCTATATCATGATGATCTATTCAAGAAAATCGTTCCTAAAGGAACAACGGGGCAAATCTCTGCGACTCGAGGAAGAGATATCCCCAGCGAGTATGTCAGAGTAAACAAATCAGATGGTTTCTCAGTACCATACGCTTCGTCAGGAAGAAGCATAAGACGCTACGGATTTGATAGGAAGTACTTCAAGTACGCCAATGATTCCTATCTGGAAACACAGAATCTCCAGAAAACCAAAGACAGCCGATTCCTCCTTGCAACGAAGAACAAAGCCTATCCGCGATGCGTCCTCAAGCCGAAAGGAATGATTCATGGTGGAGGGGTTGTTAGTATAGTAATCCACAACCGAAAAATGGATTCGAGAGTTTTGGGTGTCATCCTCAATTCGCGAATGATTCGCTATCTTTGCGTAAGGTACCTCACCAATTACTCAAAGCTCACAACTTGTTTGAATACTGGTATCATCGAAGAGATCCCAATCATTTATCCGGACATCCCGGAACCGTACGTATCGCTGTTTGAATCATTGCAAGAGCTGTACAGGATCGACTCACCCACCCTAGAAACACAAAGGAAAATAGAATCACTTGACAGAATCGCAGATGCTCTTGTTTACGAACTCTATCTTGTAGAAGGGAAGTCTCTTGTTGAAAAGATAGATGAAAGGTTCAAACATATAGACAACCAAAGAAATCCGATTCGAACAGCAAATGACATAATTTCAGAAGAAATCAGCAAGTGTATGAAACAAGTGCTCAGCAATTCAGTGGTTCTTCAAATAGAAAATTCTCCTAGAATGGATGCTTGATTCAGCTTGGCTGAGAAGCTGAGGCTTAAATAAAGAGACGGGAAATACCACAAGAGTCACCATGGGCAAGGAAAACAAGGATTCCAGTGAGATGGCATCCGAAATCGAAGAAGCCGTTAAAGAAGACAAAACCGAGGAGAAAGGATTGACCAAGTCTGAAGAGAAAATAGAGCGAGCCAAAGAACAGGAACGAAAGAAGAAGGCCGAAGAACTCAGAAAGAAACTGAGAAAGCGAGAACTTGGCCTTATGAAATACCGGTGGCCAGCTATGATTCTCATGATTACGGGATTCTTGGGTATATGGTCACAATTCCTGCCAGTGATGAACCATCCACCGGAGATTGGCTTTGATACGTTCTTCGATGCTTATCTTATGACAGGTAGCCTATTCTTTCTCTTCCCAATGATAGCAGGAGTTCTTCTCTTGGCTATTGGATATTGGGCGTATACCGAACCACGAGCAACGTATCTGTCAGCGATTCCCGCCATGATGTTAGCTATGTCAGCAACGACCGTATACTTCCTCATCTCATTTGGTCTCAGTGTGGATCCAGAAGCCGATTTAGCAGCAACAGGAATACCGTTGACGATGATAGTATACGCAATTGTAGCATTGTTCTCCATACCACTCCGAGAAAAGGAATAGTGCAACAATAAGCTACGTTTGCTATAACTGATGACAGATTAGCCTATTCGAATTGCGGGGTAACGTAGTCGTCAAGGACGCCTTCCTTCTCTAGACGCTGCATCCAGTCTATTCGGGTAGGTTTCCCAGAGGCACGTAGGAGCTCGATTATTTTGTCATGAGTCTCTTCAGGAGTAAGACCTGTTGTATCTACCTCAAATACAAGTTCTTCTCCGAAGGAATGAATGGCATCCATCTGGCAGACCCCAAAGACCTCGGCTTCAACATTTTCTCTAACCTTGATTTCAGGATAGTCACGTTCCATGAGCCGAGTTCGGAGGGCTTCCGGATGTACCCGAAGAATGATAACTTTCTCAACCTCTTTGTAAGGTACCAAATCCACATAGTGACCTTCTAGAATGATTTCATCGTCATGCTTGCGGATTACGTTCCCAATGGCCTTAACCATACAATCCTCATCAATAACGAGTGTATCTCTCTTTAGGTCTTCTTCAGTTATGCAGTCCTTCTCGACAGCCAGCTTGCCAAGTGAAATGACAGCTCTATCCAAGCTTCTTCCAAGTAGAGATGCAACTGTGGTCTTTCCACATCCTGGACTCCCGCCGATAACAATCGCGTTCATACTAGAAGTGCAGAAACTGAGTAAATATTAGCTTAAGGGAATATGACTTTTGACAGAAATCGCCTACACACAACACAATTTAGCTGCTCAGAGGAATTCACTGTCAGCCGTTAGCATGAAAACGGTAATAAGTATGAAAAAGCGCTCGCACAATTAGGTCTGGCTCCATGCAGTCAAAGGAAGTTGAAAAAGCGATGGATTCAGAATTTCAAATCCGTCAATTTACTGAAGACGATCTCGAATCCGTCGTTAATATCAACAGAGAGTGCTTACCCGAAAACTATCCAGAGCGTTTCTTTCTGGGCTTGTACAAACACGCACCCAAAGCGTTTCTTGTGGCCACTAGAGATGGAGAAGTTGTTGGCTATATCATGTGCCGTATTGAGCGTGGAATATCGAACTTTGGAATCAGACCGACAAAGAAAGGGCACATAGTTTCTGTCGCTGTCCTACCAGATCATCGAAGGATAGGAATTGGTAGAGCATTGGTTGATTCCGTAATGAAGTCCATGACTTCGTATGGTGCAGACGAATATTTCCTTGAGGTTCGAAAAACAAATGATGCTGCTGTATCTGTCTATCAAAGCCTTGGTTTCAGCATCAAAAAGACCCTTAACGGTTACTACAGGGATGGAGAAGACGCCTACTTGATGGTCAACAAGAAAGAAGAGGAAGAATGAAGCAGTGACAGATGAGCCACTAGTTGTTCCACTAATTCCTGACTGTTCAGCATGCATGGTCAACTCACTCAAGACATTGATACCTTTGCTTACCGAAGACAAACAGAGACAGTTCGAATTGTTCTCTACCGCATTTGACATATTAGCCAAGGGTTTCCAAGAAAAGAAAGATCCTGCAACTCTTTCTATCGGGCTTTACAGGGAACTCTACTCCATGGAAGACGCTGTAGATCCATATCATGATATCAAAAAAATGAGCAATGAAGCAGCGAAAAAAGGCATGAAGAAGGTACGGGAAAGGATCAATTCTCTGAAAGGTTATGAGAAACTGCGGGCTGCTTTGGCTTCAGCAGTCGCGGGCAATATGATTGACTTCAATACAGCGGGGCACAACCCCGATTTGAGTAGGCTTGTAGAAGCCTTTGTTTCAATCCAGGAACAAGGTTTCGCGCTTGATGACTCGCAAAAGCTGTGGCAACAACTGAAATCCAAGGAGGGTAAAATGGTATTCCTTGCCGATAATGCCGGCGAAACATACTTCGATATGCCACTCGTTGAAATCGCCAATGCACAGAACTGGACTGTGACCTATGTGGTGAAGGATAGGCCAATGATGAATGATGTTGTCGTGGAAGATGTCAAGGAAACGGGGATTGAGGAAATAGCTGAGATCATCACATCGGGGGCATGGGCATTTGGGGTTCCCAAAAAAGGGGTAAGTCAAGAGTTCCTTGATGCGGTGGCACAAGCAGATGTAGTCATCTCAAAAGGGCAAGCGAATATTGAGACATTTCCAGAAATCCAGCGCGAATTATCTGTTGAAACATACTATGTTTCAAGAGCAAAATGCCCACATATTGCAAGCGTATTGGGCGTTACGAAGGGAGAGAACGTTGTTCTTAGACGGAAATAGAATCTTAGATAGATTCGGAGACAATGTGGCTTAGAGAAGGTTTTTTATTGGGTTTGAAATCGAAGTTGATGTGTTCACAAAGTAATGCTTAAATGGATATCTTCGACGAAGCGCATGTACAGTTTTGTTTTGCCAAAAAAGAGTGAAGAATGAAACTGGAGGAATAAGGATGAGTCAACAACCGATTATCGTATTACGAGAGGATACCGAGAGACGTAGGGGCCGTGATGCCCAGAGAAACAACATCATGGCGGCAAAGGTGATTGCCGAGTCAGTTAGGTCTGCCCTAGGTCCAAAAGGTATGGACAAAATGCTTGTAGACGGGTTTGGCGACATTACCGTTAGCAATGACGGTGCAACCATCCTCAAAGAGATGGACGTGTCCCACCCTGCTGCAAAGATGGTTATCGAAGTAGCCCGGACCGTGGACGACGAAGTGGGCGATGGTACTACCACAGCCGCAGTTCTGACAGGCGAACTTCTTAAGCAAGCAGAGGAACTGCTGGATCAGAAAATCCACCCCACTACTATAATCAGCGGTTATAGGAAAGCTTCACAGCATGCACTAGATATTATTGATAAGACTGCTGATGAAATCGATCCAGAAGATGAGAATTATCGTGATATTCTCATTGACGTAGCAAAGACTGCCATGTCAAGCAAGTTCGTTTCAACTTCCAAGGAGGCATTGGCAGAAATTGTTGTCGATGCAGTTCTTGCAATCAGTAAGGAAAAAGAAGCTGGTGAGGATATTTCAATAAAGGACATACCACGACAGAAGCAGGAAGGTCTTCAAGTCGACCAGACTGAGCTGATTAACGGTTTGGTGCTTGACAAGGAAATCGTACATGCTGGAATGCCCAAGAAAATAGACAAGGCCAAAATAGCACTTCTCGAGGCACCTCTTGAAGTCTCTAAGACCGAATTTGACACCAAGATTTCCATATCAGACCCAACATCAATGCAATCATTCCTAGATGAAGAGCAGAATATGCTGAAGTCTATGGTAAATAAGATTGTGGAGACTGGTGCAAATGTTGTCATTTGCCAGAAAGGTATCGATGACCTCGCACAACATTTCTTGGCGAAGAATGGTATTCTAGCTGTCAGGAGAATCAAGAAATCAGATATTGAGCGGCTGCACAAAGCCACAGGTGCAACCATTGTTTCACAGATAAACAATCTCACGAAGGATGACTTGGGTGAAGCGGACCTTGTTGAGCAGCGAAAAGTGGCTGATGACAAAATGCTCTTTGTTGAAGGCACACCAAAGACCTCAGCGGTCACAATAATTGTTCGTGGTGGTACAGATCATATCGTAGACGAGGTGGATCGCGCTCTCAATGATGCACTCTACGTTGTCCGCGATGTTATCATGGAACCAAAAGTCACCTATGGTGGTGGAGCACTCGCTTGTGAAATCGCCCATAGTCTTCGCGAAGAAGCATCAAAGTTCGAAGGTAGAGAACAATACGCTGTCAACGCCTTCGCTGATGCTATAGAAGTTGTACCAACTACCCTGTCCGAAAACGCTGGCCTCGACCCAATCGACATGCTTGTTGAGCTCCGTTCCGCACATTCGGAAGGCAAGAAGCACTTTGGAGTCGATATCACCAGTAGCAAGATTGATGACATGAAGAAGAATCGTGTTATCGAATCGGCTGCTGTAAATAGGCAAATCGTTATGTCTGCTGCTGAAGCTGCACAGATGCTCTTGAAGATCGATGACGTCATCAGCAGCAAAGGCGGCGGTATGGGTGGGGGTGGCGCACCCGGGCCGGATGAAGACCTAGATTAATAAAGCGTCCCGAACGCCGATTAGATAGGTGTGGCATATGTCAGATGATTCGAAGGACGACAAGAATTCCAAGGAAGAATCCGAGGAACAGGAACCAGAAGAAGAACAAGAAGACGAAGAGAAGCAAGAAGACAAGGATGACGAAGATGACAGTGGACACACCGAGAAGGAACGACAACTCCTCGCTCTAGCAGAGATATCAGGCGTAGGCCCTCGTACTGCTGAGAAGCTGCACAGAGAGGGATACGGTGACCTGAAAAAACTGGAAGAGGCCAACTCAGCAGTTATTGCTGTGAGTATCAATGGTTTGAGTGTCAGAAAGGCCAAGAACGTGATTGAGGCCGCTAGTGAAGTAAGAAAAGCCATTGAAGCTGGTGAAATAGACCTCAGCCAAAAGAGACTCCGCAAACGGAAAAGACCAGAACCCGAGGAGCCCAACGAAGCTCACGAACTACCTAGTGCGGAAGAATTCGAACCGCCACCGGAAAGGGAGGACCTGACCACAGGCTTAGAGGAAGAGAAAGAGGACATGGGCATTCCAATTGGCCCCAAATGGCTAACCAAATTCGAGAAAGCCAGAATCATCGGAGCGCGAGCACTTCAGCTTTCCATGGGGGCCCCTCTTCTCGTTAATCCCGATAACGTTGACGGTAACCTGTTTGCACTAGCAGAAGCCGAACTGAAGAGGGGAATGCTGCCTATGACGGTCAGACGAAGACTGCCTACCGGGGAGCATCGTGACATACCGCTTTCGTTACTACTAGAGAATACGAGGTTGGATTGATTTACAATCCACCTCTTTCCCTCTTTTTTCTATTATCATAACAGTACTCCTTAATAGTGGGGGTATTCCATCATTCTCTTCCCCATGGTGATTATGGTTGCAGGAGATATTACTTGACACTACACTTGTACTCCGCTGCATAATCGGATTTGCTGTAGGAGCACTCATTGGTCTAGAACGACAGAAGCGAATGAGAGAAGATCTTACAGCAGGTGTAAGATCATTCGGCCTCCACAGTCTGATGGCAACTCTTGCAGCTTATTCATTCACAGTTTCAGGAAGCCCAACTCTGTTCATCTACGCCATTGTGATTTCAGCTATACTAACAAGCTCACAGATAGTATACAAAATGTTTCGTACCATGCGTAAAGGAACAACTACCAGCATCGTATTTGGCATCTCGTTTGTTTTGGGAGCACTTGTCGGGCTGGACGAGGCCCCACTTGAAGGGCAACTTGTTGGCCCCCTGCAGGTTCTCGCTATGACAATGTCCTTTTTCATATTTCTCGTGCTAGGATTCAAGGAGGAAGTAGCAAGTGCAGTAGGAGTGATTACGAAAGAAGAGATGATCAGTGCAGTCCAACTGGGTGTCCTGATATTCTTCCTGTGGCCGCTCTTGCCTGCCACCTGGGAAATCGGGCCCATAACCTTGCCAGTGCACCAGACGTATCTCCTTGTTGTTCTTCTTCTTAGCATCAGTTTTGCCAATTATATCCTTGTAAAGCAATACCGAACACGGGGAACATACTTTTTCGGATTCTTCGGGGGATTTGCAAATAGTGAAGCTACTGTAACGAGTCTAGCTGATTTTCATGTTCGAACGAAAAGGAGATTCACTGGCAGAATATCACTCTCAGTGATTTTCGCAAACATAGCCATGGTGTTGAGAAATGGTGTTCTTGTCATACTTATCGATCCATCTCTCAGTATCTTCAGATTCTACATCATTCCTCTTGGTATTCTCACAATAGGTGGTCTGGTCCGTTTATTCCACGAGCGAACTGTCATACAAAAGCCAGATGAAGAGAAACTGGACACCAGGTTCGTTTCTCCGTTCGAATTGACAGCAGCACTGAAGTTCGCCCTGGTATTCACGGTAGTAACAGTGATTTCACTCTTTCTTCAAGACACCTTCAGCAACTTCGGAATCCTCATAGCTGCGGTATTTGGGGGCTTTGTCTCGGCCGCAGCGCTTGTATCAACCGTCACTACAGGATATGCGGCTGGAAACATATCAATTGAGTCGGCTGTTTTTTCTGTCATCATAGCAACAACCATCGCGGTTTTGAACAAGATAATCTATGTGTATTCAACGGATCAAGAGCCAGAACTGACAAAGAAGGTAGGGCGTGATTCACTCCTTATGGCTATTGGAGTGGTTGTATACTTGGCCCTTTTAGCCTGGGGCATTTTCCCGTGGTTCTAATGTAATCCGATTCAACATAACCCTTAAAATGGTCTCACGGCACCTCTTTGATGGTGAAGCATTTGAGCGTTGGTGGCTCCGTTCACAGGTCTGGAGATAGATAGTCTCCTGGTGGAGGGAACCCCGTTTCGCTCAGTTCTTCTTGTTTTGGAGGTTTTCTATGACTGAAATGCAGACAGTCCGCGGTATGCGAGACTTAATGGGCCCGGAAATGTATGTGCGCGACTATCTCATCCAAACAGCTGTTGATGTTTTCAAGCTATTTGGATACGAACCACTGGATTCTCCAGCTGTAGAATTGTGGGAGACCCTTTCTGCAAAAGGAGGAGAAGAAATTGAAGCAGACACTTTCAAGTTCAGGGACAAAGGGGATCGACAGGTTGGGCTCAGATTCGACCTCACGGTGCCTTTGGCAAGGATTGTTTCGTCAAACCCAACTCTTCCAAAACCGTTCAAGCGATATGCTATAGGAAAAGCGTGGAGATATGACAGACCACAAGCAGGAAGATATAGAGAATTCACACAAGCCGATGTTGATGTGATAGGCAATACCACACCTGCAGCTGATGCGGAGGTAGTCATGGTCGCTCTTGAATTCATGAATGCGATATTCGATGATAATCAATACGTCATCAAAATCAACAACAGAAAGGTGCTTCGTGGGTTAACAGAAAAAGCAGGTATACCAAAGGAACTCACACATGAGTGCTTCAGAGCCATAGACAAACTCGACAAAATCGGGGTTGAAGGGGTGGTCGAAGAGCTTCGTGAAAGAGGTATGAACCAAAAACAGATTGAATTTCTAGCGAATAATGTCTTTGATGAAGAGAAGACCATCTCTAGCCTTGATGAATTCCGAGAGCTCTTATCCGGCTCAGATGTCGGAATAGAAGGCGTAGATGAGCTTGCCAGAATGGAGGATATCTTCACGGAAGCAGAACTCGGGAAATACACCCAATTTGACGTTTCTCTTGCTAGGGGATTGGACTACTACACCGGGCCAGTATTTGAGGGGAGATACTTGGGAGAACCCGATGTTGGATCCATTGCAGGAGGAGGCAGATATGACAACCTTATCGAGAAGTTTGGCGGGCCATCAATAGGTGCGACAGGTATATCACTTGGAATAGGAAGAATCATCGATATATTGATGGAAAAAGGATTAGGCGAGGAGCTCAGACCTAAGCTTGATGTGTTTGTAGCACCTGTCTCAAAGGATATGCAGAAGTATGCCATGAGTGTACAGAAAGAGATGATAAGAGCGGGCTTTTCTTGTGGTGTTGATTTGATGGATAGACCATTGGGCAGACTTCTTGAGCAAGCTGACGATGAAGGGGCCGCTTTGGCTATTATCGTGGGTGAAAGGGACCTGAGCGAAGGTAAGCTTAGTATCAGAGATATGAAGACTAAACAGACTGCCCAAGTTTCCAAAGAAGAAATAGTTCAGCACGTAAAGAATAGATTAGAAGGAACTTAAGAGACTTAACAGGTGTCTAGCGACTGTGTAGGGAAAGCCTTTTCTCAATAGGCCAGCATGTATTAGGGTAGGGATTGGAAATGACACGTCTTCCGGTAGTGGCAGGTAAATTCTACGAAGGACAGAAGGGACTTCTTCAGCAGAGGCTTGATGATTGTTTTTCCAAGAAAATGGGACCAGGAAGAACTCCAGAAGGTACACCTGGGGAGAAGAGGGACCTTAAGGCAGTAATTGCTCCTCATGCAGGCTATGTATATTCGGGTACGACCGCGGCTCATTCCTACCAGAAAATCTTCGAAGATGGAAGACCAGATCATATCATCATACTAGGTCCCAATCACTCGGGGCAAGGAGCACGGGTTGCTATATGTGAAGAGGACTGGGAGACACCACTTGGTGTAGTCACGTATGATACTGAGCTAGGAAACGGCATTCTTGATGAAAATGAATTTGCCGAAAGTGATTGCATTGCCCACGCTCAAGAGCATTCAATTGAAGTTCAGCTTCCCTTCTTACAGTACATATTTGATGACGTTCCTCCATTTGTACCAATCTGTTTGAAAACGCAGTCATATGAAATCTGCAAATCCCTTGGCGAAACCTTCGCATCATTGGGAGAAGAAATGGATATTCTAGTAATAGCCAGTTCCGATTTCACTCATTTTGAGCCAGCAGATACAGCTAGAAGAAAAGATAACCAGGCAATGGAGTATCTCGAATTCCTAGATTCGGAGGGTTTCATGAATTTCGTTCGTGAACACAGAATCAGTATTTGCGGCGCAGGGCCCATAGCATCAGCTGTCGTCTATGCCAATGAGCAAGGGGCTGAAGTATTCAGACTTCTTCAATACACAAATTCCGGTGATGTAACGGGAGACAAAGAAAGCGTTGTAGCATATGTTGCCGCTGAGATAGTGTGAACTCAGACGACGACTGACTGACTCCAAGGTTTGTTTTAATCAGCATCGTCAGGTACTGAATCAGAAAGCTCTAGCGAAGTTGTGATAGCCCCAACAAGTGATATTGTTCCGGCCAATGCCAAACTTGACACACAATTACCAGTTGTGTCGTATAATCGCCCTCCAAGGATTGGTCCTACCACATAAGCACTATTACTCACTGCACCGTATGCACCCATCACTTTTCCGTAAGCCTCATCATCGGTTAAATCGCCAATCAACGCTTGAATTGTTGGCCCACGCATTGACAGGCCAATTCCTAAGACTGCCCCTCCGAGATAGAATCCAGTCACAGTTGATGATAGCATAAAAACGAACATAGCACAACTACTAATCACACAACCGAACACGATTAGCCATTTGCGGCCAATTCGATCTGACAAATGACCAAATCCAAGGTTTCCCAACAGCGTGATTATGCCAATTATGCCAAAGAACAACGATATCTGAATGGGTATCACCCCAAATCGAGTTAACGCGTCGATCAGAAATGCAACTTCTAGTATCCTAATAGCAAACATGTTTCCAAAAAGAGCCACAGCTAAAGCAAAGTAAGAGTGCTTATGTCGGCCAAAGACTTCTCTGAGATTTACTTGGGGATTGGTTTCATGGAATTGATTTTCGCTTATCTTCGGTTCGGTTACCAGAACATAGAGAGCCACAAGGGTGCCAATAGTTGATACAGCAGCCACCAAAAATGGTAATCTGATTCCAAGGAACTGGGCCATAATCCCGCCAGCGGTCGGACCGATGATAAAACCAACCATGTTTCCCATGCTGAGATAGCCCATGCCAGTACAGCGATTTGTTGGAATGGTTACATCTGACATGTAAGCATTTGCAGCAGGATAGAATCCAGCTGAAACTGCCCCTTCGATTGCTCTAGCAAGAATCATAACCCAGATGTTGGGCGCAAATGCATACATCACATTAGCTGAAGCGAATCCCAGCAATGCTGCAAGCATCACGGGTTTCCTTCCGCGACTATCAGAGAGACCCCCCAAAGGACCTGCAAATGCAATCCGCGATAGCGCAAAAGAAGCGGCGAGAACACCTAGTTCTGTTGCACCAACACCAAGAGCAGCAATGTAGTAGGGAAAAATCGGGGTGATAATCCCAAAACCGATTTGGAGCATACAAAGTGAAATCGCGAGCATCAAGACCTGTCGTAGCCTACCACTTTGCGGCATGGTTGAGGTCTGGTTGTCCAGTGATGGTTGCGCCGTCTTGATCGTCTTCATAAGAGAAATACTTTGGTGGTGTGGAGTATCATAGGATTTGAGTTTTAAGGATAGCATTCAGTTTTCTATGATGACCCTAGTTACTCCTGTTATGTTTGACAAAGTCTCAATAATCGCACCGCGGAGGGGTTTCTGAGTGATAACCTTCAGGCACGGTTTTTGATAGATAGCTACATCTTCGGCCACTACCTGACGGATTGCCACTCCGTATCCCGCAATAGTCGCAGTCACTTCTGAAAGGATTCCAGGATTCTCTGGTGACTCCACGTAGATCTTGACAAAACCGTAACCAAAGACTTCGCAAACGTTCTCAAGCGATGGTCCCGCAGGTTGTAGGCGTGAGAAGAACTCGCAAAGCTCTTCATCGGCACACACATCTTCAGTCATGGAGCGCACTGTGCGCCTATCAACACCTACTGCTTCACCTATAGCTGTCAACGAAATGCCAATGTCACCACACTTAACCACACCGGGCGCTTCAACTCTTAGACCGTGACGAACTATCTCCTGCGCAACAACCAACCGCTGAGGATAGGCTTCAAATTTGTCACATATCTTTTCCCACATTGTATACACCTCGGGCGCACAGAAACTTCACCAATGATGCATGATGTATAGGATTATACGGAGTTTCGAAAGGAACCGATTAAGAGTAACCAACCGGATATATGTTGCTTTCGTATATAGTATGAATGATGTCACTGAAGTAGTTTCTCAAAAAGTACCTGATCTACGTACCCCTCGGGCATTTTGAAGTGATTTCCTCGAATCCCGATTTCTCGGTACTCCATGCTCCGATACAAAGCAATTGCTATATTGTTGTTAGAGAGTGTACTCAAAACAATTTTCTCAAATCCGGCGTCGTGAGCAGCTTCTTCAGAAGCAGTCATCAATGCTTTGCCGACACCTGTGTTCCGATAGGGCTTCCTTACAATGATACCAAGTCTACAAACATGTTCTGATGCATCCCATCGCTCAGGTCTCAACGTCAAGTGGCCTACATAGTGTCCGTCTCTCAAAGCTACAAGTATAACATCATCTGTATCTTTGCTGCGTTCAATCCAGTCCAACCATTGACTTAGACTAGTTTTTATTTCCAGAGTAGGCAACCACTTCCCTTCTGCAACAACTTCAGCGAATCCATCAAACATATTCCTTCCATCTGAAAGTCGTGCATGTCGAATGAATAGAGATCTACCATCTTTGCATTCGAAGTTCCATGTCTTCATGATTTACCCCCATCTGAGTTGCTTCTTCGTGTCATTCCCGACCACTCAACAGTTTCGAGACCTTCATCTCGACCTATATCAGCCAGCTCCTCCATCCGATTCCTAGTCATCAGAGAGACCCCGTCAAGAGGATACTCTCTTCCAAGTAAATGGTATTTGTCAGTACACATCCGGTTGAATGCCAACAAATCATATCGTTGAACATTAGGCATGTCTTCTCGTATGAAACGGGCAATACGCTTGATGTTGTTATTTGAATCTGTATAGCCTGGAATTACAGGGGTACGAACCCAAGTTGGAATATCGGTCTCCCCAACAAGACGAGCGTTATGAATCACGGTGTCTAGAGTCATCCCTGTGTATTCTTTGTGTTTATGCGGATCCATGGTTTTGAGATCGTATAGAATCAAGTCAACATTCTCTATTGCTCGCAACATGACCTCCTCACTACAGTATCCACAAGTATCGAGGGCCACGTGAATCCCTTCTTTCCTGAGGGCCTTAGCAACGGTTTCCAAGAATTCAATCTGTTGTGTGGGTTCGCCTCCTGAGAATGTTACTCCACCACCGGATTGTTCGAAGAATATAGAATCTCGAGCAATCTCGTTAACAAGTTCCATAGGTTCCCACTCTGTACCTATGATTTCTAGTGCGCCTGACGGGCATGTGTCCTCACACATCCTGCAAAGACAACATCTTTCTCGATTGATAACCAAACCTGACTTGGTCATCTCTAAAGCGTTGTATTGACACACTTCGATACAAGCCAAATCACCTATGCACTTTGATTCATGCCATACAAGATGGGGGTCGCTATCAATTGCTTCTACATTGTGACACCAGAGGCATCTCATTGGACACCCTTTCAGAAAAACTGTTGTCCGGATGCCTGGCCCATCCTCTGTTGAGCATCTCTCTATTTTTGTTATCAGGCCTTTCAAGTCGAGGGCTCCGTTTTTTTATCGAGTTCCGCATAGATAGAACCTATCAGTCAGTAAATAAGCCATTGGCACCGGTAAATAAATCCCGAAGCATTGTACAGCAATGAAACTGGCGCTATCTTTAAAAACTCACCACGAACTCACCCAACAAGCGCCAAGCTCCGCTTCGTTAGTATCAGGAAGGGTACTTTATGAGAAACAGGAAGATATTCGTGATAACCCTCGCAGCGTCAATGGTTCTCCTTGGAGCAATCCAGCCACAGCACAATGTCCAGACATTACCAGAAAATACGACCCCGGTTTTCAATGCCGATTCATATGTAACAACCGGGTTCGATTCTGAAAATATCACCATCGACCTCATGTCCCCCGCAAACAATACTGAGATTTCGGGAGTTACTAATATCACTCTCAATATTACAAGCTTGGCTGGACCACTCAATGTGACGCTCTATACTGACGGAGAAGAGTATCCCGATTACAACAACACACCAATTGACACCGGAGAACAGAACATCACAGTTGACACAACGAATCTAGCAGAAGGAAATGTAAACTTCACATTTCTATTCGTTAATCAGGATTTGGTGACACCAGAAAAAGAGAGTCTTCCACTCCTTTTCTTGGTCAACAATCACGGTCCTCCCATGATTGAAATCTTGGCTCCAGAAGAGAACGCCACATTCACAGGCTTTGATTCTGTAATCGTAAACATAACGGCGGACTATGATTCGGTGTTCTTGAACGTAAGTGTGGATGGGGAATTGGTGCCAAGCTATAATGCAACATCTGTACCTGTAACAGGCGGCAATTACACTATAATGATCAACGGCAGTGAATATGAGAATGGAATTCACCAAATTGACGTGCTCGTCTACACTGAGGAGGGCCTCACAGATTCTGCAAGCATTCAACTCGAATTTCTAGACCACGTTAGATTCGCCATTTCTGGTCTGTCAATGTTCAATGAGATTTCAGGGAATCAGGAGATCTCAATCAAGGTATTCACACCCTACGATAATGTGACGTTCTCAGCGTATGTTGATGGCGAGCTTGCACCCGACGTGGACAATATTACCTTACCACAGGGGCGCAGTTCCTTCACACTAAACACGACACCATATCCTGAAGGTGAGGCGAATTTCACATTCAGAGCATATGATTTGTTCGGACATAAATGGTCATCCAGCATGATTCTGGTGATTGATAATTTTGGCGTACCTGAAGCCTCATTCAAATCTCCAACCACAGATATAGTAGTAGGTATGGCGAGATTCACCATAACTATCGAGAGTGGCTGGGAGACAGTAAATATCACCGTTTACGTTGACGATGAACCTGTTGAAGGCCTAATCAACAAAACAGTACCTACGGGCGAATATACCTTCCAAATAGATACTAACATCTACAGCAAATGGGAACACGATGTGAAGGTAGTTGTTACTACACCGGAAGGAGAAACCACGGAAATAACCGAGATTTTTGGTTTCGCCAATCTCAAGATTGAGGAAATACTCAGCGCAATAGGATTGCTAGCCATAGCCATACTAATCCCATTGTACAGAAAGAAGAAGGGACAACCACTAAGGCCAGTGCTGGTAGTTGATTTGATATTCGTCCTAATTGTTCTTGGCCTGTTTGTAGCTCTGGGAATCAATACGATTCCATTGCTAGTCTGGCACTTCAATCTGAGTAGCATATGGGCTGTAGGATCAGCTCTCGTGTTCACTAATTGGGTCATACCATTGGTAACTGGCACAATTGAATCTCAGTGAAAACTAGAGAAGTTTAGTCACGGGGATATCACGTGCTTCCTTGATATCCCATGTGCCAGACCCGATATATTCTCCCAGTGAATCATCTGGAACGATACTGAATGCTGTTGTAGTGGTCCAACGATTTGCTGCTCTGGCAGTTCTACTCACAATTACAGGAAAGGAATCTAACCCATCAGGAACTACATCTGCAACGAATTCAGCCTTCTTAGCATCTTTCTTGACGACCACACCGGCTCCAATCGGTTTTCCTTCTCTTTGGAATTCCAGTACCCTACCAACTTCATTTTTGTCAACAACATCACTGGCTGCTTTCGCCAATGAATCGGCAAGAGCAAGATGAGAAAACCGTAAAGAATCTGGCAAATCGTCGAACTCTCTGAGTCGATGGGTTGAGATACTTGAGGTTCGCATGACCGGGATGTTTTCAATTTCATCTTCGATCCACGTTAGTTTACCTCTTCCAAAGTAGCCAAGCTTCATCCAGAAGTTATATGCGGTAGGAGGAGAACGAATCAGTATTCGTTGGGCCTGCCTCTTCTTCAAAATACTCTCAGCTTCTGAAACGAGCTGACGACCCACACCTTGCTTCTGAAAACGAATATCAACATCAATACTTCGTATTATCCCAACTAGTCCTTTGTTTGGAGTAGGTTCAACACGGAATATGATTTCTCCAATGACCTGGTCATCCTTCTCAGCAACAAGCCATCCCCACCGCTCCAATCCAGCAAGGCGATGTTCTTCTTTGACCTCCTCAGTGGTATATTCTTCGGACCATCGTGTCGTCTGATAAACGGTAAGCAAATCATTGCAATCCCACATCTTGCCTTTGCGGATTATCATTTTGGAACATCCTGTACAATTATGACGAAATGTATTGAGATGTTAATTTTAGGATAAGTATCACAAGGAATTTGCCATCTTCCTGCATTTATGTGCTAGTGGTATGGGCCCGGGTCCAAACAGGTACAATATTGGCTCTACACCCAGCCCCCCAGGAACATGAATGGCAGAATATTCTAAATCAAAACCGGAGGCACTAACAAGGGGTCGGGATTTTTTAACAATTTCCTCAGCACTCCGAGCCGCCGTTTGTACTTCAATGATATCGAATCCAGTTGCTTCAGCTGCTTCTAGAACCACGGATTCCCCGCTCAAACACAAGCAAGAATGGATTTTGTCACGTACCTTATTCGCCCAGAGCAGAATCTTGGCAGTGTGTTCAGAAGAACCAAACTCGGGTGCTCCTACGGCATGAGCACGGTTCTTAAGCAAAGTTATCCTACCAGGTATACTAATAACATCACGAATAGATTTGGGAGATGCATCACACGAAGCCAAATTTGCCCGTACTTGGGGAATGAGAATGTCAAAATTTGGCATCGTTTCAATTATCCGCACGGCCTCTTCCATGTCTTGTAAAAGCTCAGCGCGATTTGAGAATTCCTTCTCTTTATCTCCAAGCAATTCAGAGCATATTCTACAGTCAGCTTCTTCAAGAACAGGAATGAGCTCTCGATGACGCTTGCATGTTGAAGATCCGATTCGCAAGTACATGCAGGTTCTACAGATGGCCTTTACCGTTTGATCCGGTCGGTTGGTCCCAGTCATAATCATATTTGAAATATTGTCTACGAGACTCTGCAGATTCTCATCAATCTCAGGAGTGTTACCAAGATACTTGCTTACAGCAGCCTGCGTAATGCCCAGGGATTCTCCTATTTCGCTTTGTGACATGTCTTCTTCACTTAACCGTCGAGCCACGCCTGCCCTGATTTTTGGTAAGAGCTCGCGAATCACTATCTCGCATGGAGGCCGCATGTCATTATCACCAACAGAAACTATTTATTCAGCTTTCTTCCATAACTGAGTTGTATAACAGACATATAAAGGTGATACTCTGGTATGTCGCAAAGTGATTACAGCCCAAGGCAGGACCCAAAGAAGATAATCGCAGTTGTACTCATTGTAGTCGTCATCGGTGTATCAGTATATGGGATTCTCACATGGCCGAAACCCAAATTCAGAGTTTATACATACGACAGTTTCATGGCGTGGGGGCCAAACCCCGACGAAATCGACGATGAAGTGTTTTCGGCATTTGAAGAAGAGCACGGAATAGATGTACAAATCGAACGTCTTCAAACAGATGCGAGTGGCATTATTTCAAGATTAATTGCTGAAAGAGAGAATCCAGTCGCTGATGTGGTTATTGGCATTGACAATATCCTCATCCTCCGAGAAGATGCAAAGACCGTTTTGGAGCCATATACTCCACCCAACTTGGATGAGGCACTAGCAAACACATCCTTGGACCTGGTGGATGCACTTGATCCTGAGCATTATGTTGTGCCATTTGATTATGGTTTGGTCACCCTAATCTATGATATGCAGGAGATGAATGTCACAACGCATCCACAGCTCGAAAATCTAACATTTTCCAATCTTGCTGAGATGGCATCAAGTCTCGTTACCGAGAATCCACAGATGAGCAGCCCGGGTCTTAGTTTCCTTTTGAGTGAGATTGCTGTAGAAGAGAAGCTAAATGAAGAGGATTGGACCAATTGGTGGAATCAGGTTAGAAATGATATCGATGTGCAAGAGGGATGGTCAGAAGCGTGGAGTAAATGGGACAGTGATGAATCGAGGAGCCTTCTAGTTAGCTATGGAACGGATCCAGCCTATTCTGCATACATGTCAGGAAGCGAACCATCAACAGGGGTAGCACCAATCGTTCACAATAATCAAGAATATGCATGGGTGCAAATTGAAGGCATGGGCATAGTCAAAGGTGGGCCTCATCCGGATTTAGCAAGGGAGTTCATCCAATACTGTCTTACAGGGAAAGTCCAGTCCCATGTTGCAGTCAATCAATGGATGTACCCCGTCAATGGCTCTGTGGAATTAGATCCGGCTTTCCAGTATGCCCTTCATCCCAACGAAATAAATATGCTCAATAATCTGCTCAGCAAGAACGAGACTGCAACCAATCTTGAGTCATGGCTTGACGAATGGGAAAGCATTATGACAGCAGCCTAGATTCGGCGAAAAGGAGTACGAACAATGGACGTACGGGAAGTGAGGCAATATGCCACTATTGGGATTCCCGTCGCACTCCTGCTCGTATTCCTTGTCTATCCTGTTCTTTCAGTTCTTGCCAGAGGGCTTTTTGTTGGCCCCGGCTCTCCCTTCTTGGAGGTCTGGTCTTCACCAGTAACACATCGTGTCTTTAGGTTTACAATTGTCCAAGCAGTGGTTAGCACCATTGTTACAGTACTTCTTGGACTTCCCGGTGGAATCATACTCGCAAAATTGGACTTTCGTGGAAAAGAACTGGTTCAAGCTGCTATGCTTATTCCGTTTGTATTGCCTCCAATTGTCGTTGTAGTTGGTTTTCTCCGGATGTTCGGTCAGGGAGGCTTCATCGACTCTATTCTGATGTTCGTCCTTAGATCAGATACTTCAGTCTTGGATTTGGCCTCTGGCTTTACTGGAATAGTGCTCGCTCACGTCTTTTACAATATACCCCTAGTTGCTCTTATTGTATCAGCATCACTTGAAAGACTGAACCCTGAGATTGAAGAAAGCGCTGATATTCTTGGAGCTAATCCACTACAGAAGTTCAGACGTATCGTCCTTCCACACATTCTGAAGTCGATTGTCGCTGCCAGCCTGTTGACGTTTCTATTTTGCTTCATGTCATTTCCAATCATTCTTGCTCTTGGGCAGGGTCGCTACGCTACAGTCGAAGTACGAATTTGGAGTGCTTTTCGTTTCGCGGACTACGGAGAAGCCAGCGCCTTGGCGTTAATTCAGTTGATAATCACATTGATTCTGTCATATTGGTATGTGACCATTGGTAGATCAGATACTAATGCTACAGGGCAAACGAGAGCTGTAAAAACAGTTCATTTTCGAGATCTCAGAGGAGTCTTTCAGTTCCTTGCCGCATTGTATACAGTCTTCGTATCCATCCTAATCGTGGGACCCATAGTTTCGGTATTTGGCTCCTCATTCTACAGTCCAATAACAGATGAGTTCACACTACGGGGTTTCGTCAATCTAGTGCAACTGGGTTCAGGGAAAGGACTTCGGCCACTTATCAACTCCCTTTTCTATGCTACTCTCTCAACTTTCTTTGCGGTTCTAATTGCTATACCACTAGCATATCGCCAACGGTTTGATCATTCTCGGGTTGCTACTGTAACTTCAGCCATCACGCTCTTGCCCTTGGGAATATCATCCATCACGCTAGCTTATGGCCTTATGAGAGCAATTGCTGTACCACTGGGCTTGAGTACAAATCCGTGGCCTCTCATCGTCATCGCTCAGACAATAATTGGCCTTCCGTTTACTGTTCGAGCAATTGAAATCGCAGTGAAAGACATAGATCGATCACTGATTGAACAAGCAGATTTGCTTGGTGCATCGAGGTTAGAAAGATTGTTTTTCATAGAGCTGCCGCTTATTGCTCCTGGAATACTAGTAGGTGCCACATTCTCTTTTGCCATGGCTATCGGAGAGATGTCCGCAACATTGTTCATAGCACTCCCGCAGAATACTACATTGGCAGTAGCGATATACCAATATCTAGCAGTCCGGAAGTTTGTTGAAGCAGGAGCAGCGGCTCTAGTTCTTACTCTTTGCTGTTCTGCGGCCTTTCTATCAATTGAACGTCTATCCGACAAAGCTGCCGGAGGTGCGCTTTAGATGGTGGAAGTCGAAATCGCCCAGATGAAGAGAGAATTCCGTGATGGTACCAAGGTGGGGCCAATCAGCTTGAAACTCGAAGACGGAGAGCTGATGGCCTTGCTAGGTCCCAGTGGTGCCGGAAAAACAACTACACTTAGGATGGTTGCAGGTTTCATCAAACCTGACAGTGGCAGACTCCTATTTGATGGGAGGGATGTCACATACCTAAGCCCCACAAAGCGCCAGATTGGGATGGTCTTTCAATCGATAGCGTTGTTTCCAAATATGGATGTCTTTCATAATATCGCCTTTGGGCTCGAAATGGAAGGATGGGATAAGGACAGAATTATAGACAGAGTGAGAGAGCTGGCGGCTGTCTTCAGTATAGAGAACCTGCTTTCACGGAACATTGACGAAGTCAGCGGAGGTGAAGCACAAAGGGTAGCGCTTGCCCGTGCGGTTGCCAAATCACCACGTCTCCTACTTCTCGATGAGCCGTTATCAGATTTGGATCCCATTCTTAGAGAACGTCTTCAGGTTGAAATTAGAAAGATTCAGAGCGAGCTAGGAATCACTACAATTTATGTAACACATAGCCAGACAGAGGCTTTCTCCGTAGCAGACAGAGTTGCTATACTACAGAAAGGTACAGTAGCTCAGACGGGTACCGCAGAAGAGCTATACAGTGAACCAAAAAACGAGTTCGTGGCACGTTTTGTAGGAAGTGGTAATGTTTTTTCGGGCCTCGTCGAAAAGCAAACCGAAAAGATGTCAAGTATCAGAATCGGAGATAGTCTACTTACAGTAAAGGGCGTTTATGAATCGGGAAGCAAGATTACGTTCACAGTGAAGCCTGCAGCAATCAGAATCACCGATGCCAAAGAAGGCGGTGGAACGGCAACTGTCCGATCGATAACACCACAGATTGGAGCGTATAAAGCGACAATGGAGTTCAACGGAGAACCGTTGGTCGTTCTCGTGACTGAATCGGAAACAGCAGCGAAACTCAGAAATAAAAGAGGGGAAAACGTGGGATTCGGCTTCGACCCTAGAGACGCAGTAGTCTTATCAGAAGAAAAATAGGACTAAAAACTACACTCAATCGAAAGAAACAGGGGAATATAAGATAAACCAATAAATATCATATATGAGTTAGAACTGTTGAAGCTAAGAAATGGGGCCAACCCATTCTTCAGCTCCTAAAAACAGGGAAAACCCCGGTTTGTGTAGGGATAACTATGGTAACTGGTTACAAAGTTTCAGAAGATGGTACACTGCAAGAACAGGAAATAACAAAAGATTCGTTGGATTCAGGTGAAGTCTTCTGTGTTGTTGATGGTGAAACCAAGAGTATCTTCCTTTGGAAAGGAAGTCAGGCAGGAATAAGAAGGAAATTCATTGGCGCGCGAGTAGCTACAAATCTACGAAGTGAATATGGTTTCCATTTCAGTGTCAGACCACTTGATGAAGGAGAGGAACCGCCTCCGTTCTTCGTTGCCTTAGAGGGAGAAGGAGCAAAGAGAGTAAAGAAACCAGGTGTAAAAACCCCTCCAAAACCCAAAAAGAAACCGAAGGACTCGGCAAAGAAGGAACCGAAGAAAGAACCAGAAGTCCCATCTTCAAAACCAGCTCCGCCACCGAAAAAAGTTCCAGAAAAGAGGACTCATGAGAAACCACCAACACCGCCTCCAACCAGCAGCGGAGCAAGTACAACACAGACCAGCTCCCAACCAAAAGAACCTGCCCCGGTTGCTAAAACAGCAACTAAAGCGCCAGATGATGAAATCCAGTCCATGATTGAACAGCTGAAGAATCAAAGCCCACCAGAAGGCTATGAACGTGAATTGGTCATCATATACAATGAGCTTTACACTGTAGCCGAAAAGAAGACCTCAATCTTCGGAAAGGAAAAGATTGAGCACGAAATAGAGAAGGTCAAGGATCCTCCAGAAGGAACATTCATGGCTGAGGGATTCATTCCACGCGTCATTGTCAAAGATGGTACCGTATTGGGAATCGAGCTCCTTAAGGGCACTCCAGACGCCATTCTAAGCCCCATAAAAGTAGAGATGAAAGAAAGACTGGGCGATCTGATTACCTTCTTCAAAGAAGAGGTAGAAGAGGAAACAGCCAAGAATAAAAAGGCAGGCAGTAACAAAGGCAAAAAGAAACTCGTTGCTAAATGAGTTTCAAAAAAATCTTGGAGGAGAAGAAAACGTCCGCGCAATTAGATCCCGAAAAAGAAGAAGAGCTTGTAGAACTGCTGATGGGACTCACCAACTATGCTGATATGGATGCGATTGCAGTAGTGAGCAAACAAGGAGTGAAGCTCGCCTACTTCGCCACAGAAGAATCTGACGCCGACCCCGATCTTATGGCAGCTGTAAGTGCAGCTCTCCTGGTACAGGGTGAGATGGCAACCGATAAACTAGCCCTGGATGAATTATACGAGGTCATCGTCCGAGGGAGGGATGGTTTTGTTGTCCTCTCTCATGCAGGTGATTTCCTCATCATGGGGTCTGCGAAAGACATAACCTCAATGGGGCTCGCAGTAACCCAGATGCGAAAGTACGCCAAGGAAATCGGACGCCTTTTAGGAAAATAGATGGTTTCAACGGCCAGCATCATAGGAGCTACATAGAGGATAATGGGTAGCAAATTGGAATGATTTTTGATATCCAGATAGAGTATTCCAAAACCCGTATATACAAGGACATTTTCTCTGCATTCGCCGGGTAATGAATCATGAAGATGAGTATTACTCCGCGAGCTGCAAATCTAGAATACGCAATTCGAGATATTGTAGTGGCGGCTCGAGCATATGAGAAACGTGAAAATAAGGCACCGCTTTACCTCAACATAGGCGACCCGCTCAAGTATGACTGGGAAACGCCAGATTTTATGGTAGAAGCGCTTTGTTCAGCAGCAGAAGAAGGTCACAATGGCTATGCACCATCCGAAGGTAAGGACGTTCTGAAGCAAGCTGCAGCAGACAAAGAAAAACGAGTAAATGACATCAACATAGACCCTGAAAGGATCATTGTCACTACTGGTGTTTCCGAAGCAATCCAATTCCTTGCAGGTGCACTTGTAGAGAATGGATCCGAATTTCTTGTGCCAGGACCGGCTTATCCGCCGTATATTTCATTCATCAGTTACTTCGGGGGCAAACCTGTAACATACTGTACAAACGAAGAGGACAACTGGAACCCAGATATTGATGATCTCCGCAGCAAAATCAATGAGAAAACAGCTGGAATCCTAGTCATCAACCCCAACAATCCAACGGGGGCAGTCTATGATAAATCAGCTCTGGAAGAAATAGCTAATATTGCCGCTGAGTACAAACTCCCGCTCATCAGTGACGAAATCTATGATCAACTGACCTATGACAAAAAACAAACACCTATGGTCAAAGCAGCCAAGGACGTGCCAGTGGTTGGATTCAATGGAATAAGCAAGGTTTACCTCGCCCCAGGTTGGCGAATTGGATATGTCTACTTCCATGACGATGACGGAGAACTAGAGCCCTTGCGAGATGCTATGGTTCGACAGGCGAGAATACGAATCTGTACAAATGGGCCAGCACAACATGGCGCAGTTGCGGCCCTGAAAAGCAACGGCAGTCATCTAGAAAGCGTGATGCAACGACTAAGAAAGCGAAGAGATTTCATTCATGAACGGCTCAATGCTATAGACTCCATTTCAACAACGCTCCCCCAAGCAGCATTCTACATCATGCCCAAAGTTGATCTTAAGGGCAGGTGGAAGAATGATAAGGAATTCGTCTTGGATGTACTGAATGAAACAGGCGTAGTATTCGTCCCTGGTTCAGGCTTTTGTCCGAAGTATGGGGCTAATCACTTTAGAAGTGTCTTTTTGCCACCACTAGATACACTTGAGAAGGCCATGAACAGACTGGAAAGCTTCATGCAGAAGCATTAGCATTTTCGCTTAGCTAGTCGGGTACCAAATCAGTATCCTGTTCAAAGGCGTTGAGGATTTCTGTCTTCATAGACCGAATCTCAGCAAGACGTCGCTCCACATTGTCTGCGTTTTCTTGTGCCTTCTCACTAGCTTGTCTTTGACTCTCCGAGGCTTTGGCTAATTGTGTTTTGAGAACTTCAACCTCGGATAGCGCAGCTTGGATATTCTCAGTTGCATCTTCAGACGATGCCCTCATCATGCCAGGCTCCTTCCCAGGGATTTCCCGTACAAGAGAAGCTGTTTCTGTAAGGGTGTTGGATATTCCGTCGATTTGCTGTGTCATAGCATCAAGTAGCTGCTTGGTTCCGCTTGATGAAGCCAAGTCCTGCATACGATTCACAGCAGGAACAAGCTCAGTATCAATGTCTGAGAAGTACTTCTCAATAATATCCAAAACATCACCTTTCAGGGAGGTAATGGCGGATGAAACAGCACGACGTTTTGCTTCTTTCCGTTGTGTCTGAAGAGAATTCCTCAAAGCCTCATCGGCGAGTAGGTCGTCCAGTTTGTTAATGAGTTCGTTGACAATTTTCACTCTGGACTTCGCAATATCCAACTCACCAGACTCGAGTTTTTCTTGTGCTTTGTTCAGCGAAGATTTCAGCTGCTTCAGAATTCGTTCTAGAGGCTCTTGGTCAAAGGGGAATTGTTCAAGAGAAGTACTAAGGAGCCCGATTCTGCCCTCAGTAATATCCAAATCCTGAGCAATCTTCTCGCTTTCCTTGTAGTCTTTGAGAGTAAGAATACCAGGTCCAATCTGGAGAGAGTATTCAGTTTTGAGTCGATCCGAATAGGAACCCCGGAGCAGGATTTCATAATCGCGAGATCCCATCATTTCTTCAGCTGCCTTTGCGGTAATCTGAAGCTCAACTGAATCATCAGCCCCGATAGTTTGGAATTGTTTCCTTACATCTCCAGAAACGAGTTTAAGACCATCGTCTAGATGCCACTCCACAATCACATTATGGGCAGCTCCCTCACCAACATTGTTTACTACAGCAACCAGTCCCAATTCCTCTGAGAAGGTCATGTCAATAGGTAGTTGGAGACGACCTGTCAACTTGGGAGTCTGAAGCTTGCCACGGAGGATCTCCCGAACCATCTCGAGACCCTTGTCCACATATTTCGCGAAGTATGATGCTTTTGCGCTGGAAAGGGCTGGCTTGAGTTCGGATATAGCCATTGTTTCAGCCTCCGAAAAAGCCTCAATATTGATATTGGCAATGGCTTGTTCCAGTTTGTTAATGAGACCTGACAGCCGCTGAACAGCGGGAAAACTCAGTTTCGAACCGTACTGATTTTGAAATTCACGAGCTTTCTTGAAGGCCTTATCTTCCTGTCCAATCATCACGTACATCAGACACGATGTCATAGCCAAGGCTGTACCATTTTTCGTTTCTGCTGGTTCGTCCCACATCAGATGTTCAGATGCTGCTGCATAGAGATCATCTGCCGCACTCTCATAAGCACGAATTGCTTCGCCTGCTTCTGCAAGGTGGGAGTAAACATCACCTGCTTCTGACGAATTGCGCGCAGCAATTTTGTAGCCTTTTGAACTTCGATATTCTGTTGCAGACTCGATATAGGCTCTTGCAGCCTGAACGAAAAGCTCCCTCGCCTTTGAGCTGTTTCCGCTAGACTCAAGCTCCTTTGCTTGCCGGAGGAGGTTGCCTCCTCCCGATTGTCGACTAGCATCTTTCCGTGATTCTTCAATTATCCTAGATTTCCTCTCTTCAGACATCCGATTATACCTCCCAAGTGCCGTTTGGTATCCTATAGGCATCTCCTATAGCATATGCACTTATTCTAGGGACCTATTGATTTACTCGAAAATCAACCTAATAGACTTCACGTGGTGATTTCTTCAGTCGGTCAGGCAATCCCCCGCCGTGGCCTTGGATTTCCAAATCATATCCTCGTCCAATTCGTCCGCGATTGCTTGTTTGGAATCCAGACTTCTGAATGGAACGGGCATTTCGTTCTGCTGCACGTCGCTGAATCATACTTGCACCAGTTGGTATAGATAGAATCAGTTTTTTCTGTCTATCATCGATTTCCAAAGTTATTGGAGCAGTTGCTTCGCCAGCGCATTCATGAAATTTGCTGTCTCGATACTCAAGAGTCGTCATTGTATAGCACCATTTTATGGTTGATGATTCTGTGTTTGTCATTCTAGCATATTAGGGTTATCGCGATAAAGGCCGTAATTAAGCCAGAAAATCCAAAAAAGATGAGCAATGGGGACCATTATTGCAGTCCCCAAGCTGATTGGTAGTGTTCAGTATTTCATGTAGCCGTGATCAGTCCGGAGGTGGAGGTGCAGGAGGAGTGTCTCCTTCATCAGTATCTATTGGTCGCAGGACTGAATCTCTTTTCTTACTTGTTAGGAAGAAACCAGCAACTATCAACAGAAGGCCTACAATGGCTATGACTGCACCAATTATCATGGTATAGCCTTCAACCAATGTAATACCAAATGAGGGCAGTAGCGCTATGATCGAGCCCGCGATAACAAGTAGGGCACCAAAGCAGACTGGGCCACTTCTAACATACTCTCTAATTGTGAGATATGACATGTTCGTAATCTCCCTTCATAATAACCCAAATGGTTATCTCTAACTCAGTGCTAATATCTTCACGATTTAAGATTATCTCAGCTATTCAGGGGAGTTCAACGACACTGTAAGGCGGCACCCTTCATCTTCGAGTTCGATTTTTGTCCCACAATCAACAGCTTCAGCCACATGCTCTGCAATAAGCTTATGAAAAATGCATGGATATCTGGCAGGAAAAGCTCCTTCAATAGCCTCATAGTTGTTCGATTCCTGGAGGAGAGCGCATTTGTCGACTGTTACTCTCAGAGAATTTTCATCGGAGTCTACAACCTGACTCTGGTGCGAACATGCAAGTATGAGATAGGCCAGCTTGGCCACAGGTGAGGTAGGATTTCCCCTGTTTTTCCAGGACCGAACGATTCCTAGAGATGCTTGTCGGAACATGAGATCGAGATGACCTTCTGGCAGGGAATTGCCATAAGCGGCCATTTCAGAAAGTATGAAAGCGTGACTCTCTATGATAGTTCTGATTTCTTCCTCAGGTTGTTTTTCAGAAATAATTGGAAGTTTCTCAACCGTAACTGTCTCAAGAATTGGTTCTTCCACAACCGGTTCCTCTTGAACTTGGGTAGTTCCTGTATGTGAACCGTCTTCATAAACTAAATCTGGCACTTCGTAATCAGGACTAAGACCTGACTGTTGATATCGTCGCGCAAACTGCATGAGTCTTCCGGCAGCTCTAGCAACTGTGTGGCGACTCAGACCTTCAAGGCGGATATGCCCGTAGATCACGCCAACAACGTTTTCAAGCATCAGTTCGGGGATTTCTTTCTCAGCAAGGATTTTCTTTCCGCGAACAACCCTTACAGCCCAGTAGTCCCCCAATACACCCATCTGGCCTGCATATGAGCTATTTGGGATGCCAACTAAGGGCGAGATAGGATAGAAGTCAGACATGTCGTATCATCTCACCGAATTCCATTCATCCAATCCTTCACAGACAACAAGAAAAGGGTATCGCCAACAGATACAGGTTCACGTCCCATTAAGCAAACTCAACGCGGAGAGTAAGTATGGTATGTGGATCTACATGGATTTCGGCCTTCTTTCCATCAAAACTCACACTACCAATAGTCTCTTCGCACATATCGGTCAATTCTATGCTGTTGAGTTCTCTATGAAATTGTAATTCTGAAGTTCCCTCATTTCCGCAAGGCTCATACAGCCTGAGAACATATTCGTGGGGATTCTCAGTGGGTTTTAGACATGATAGGCACAAATCACAGCCTTCAATTTTCAACCATGATAGCTCCCTGTTGGCATCAGACGCCAACGAGCCGTCAATAAGGGAGCATAGTAGCGGGATTCTATGCTCGGTTGAACGTCTCCAGACCTTGGCTTCTCGCCAGTCACCATTATGAGGGATAATTGAGCCTCGAAAGGTATGCATACCTTCTTCTTTTGCTAAAGGCGTGGCCACTTGGTCGTCATACTTGCCGTGAGAAAGCCAATCCACACTTCGAAGAAGCGTTACTTCAAGGATACCATCTTGGTAGCTGTATTCATGTAAACCGACATTTGAGAAGCACACACCAGTATTTGGACCTGAACAGTCTACCCAGTCCAATGCTGGAAAGTCCTTTGATGTCCTTTGACTGCCACAATCAGGATTTCCCAGAAATCGCGTTTCACTTCCAAACTGGGCTCCAACAACAACACGATCCGAATAGGTGTTGGTTGGGAATCTGAGGCGAACTCGTCTATGTACGCCTTTGAAATTCAGATTCGTTTCTGTGTCAACCCGTCGTATAGATTTGTAAAGAGTAAACCGCTGCGTGAAAGGGCTTTCAGAAATCGTGCTATGAATTTCCGCAATTGCTGCTACCGGCCCGCTTTCTATGACTGCCATGTCACCCTCGTTGCGAGATGAATCCAGTTTCTGTTTTTCAGAAGCAAGCTGCGAAGAATCGTGAGCATATAGATCACCAACCTCGTTTTCAACTGATATAGTGTGCGCCATTCCATTGAAAACCTCCGCTCCATTGGTCTTATCGAACAATCGGCATAATGATCCGCTGTACTCATCGAACTCAATAACAAGCTCGTTGGACTCCATCCAGCTATCACCACATTCGAGGGGATCATCAAATTCAGACTCCTCAGCACCTTCTCTAACATTGTATATTCTGAATCCTGTACTCGGCATGTTTTCAGCTATGAAAAGTAATTCCTCAAAACCATTCTCAGTCTCAATAATTTGGTGGGGTACAATTTCTCCCTCTGAATCCACGATTTCAATATTCTTACCCAGCTTAGCATCATCGAGATGGACTCGTGCTACGTCGGTTCGAACCCAAGATAACGGATTTACAACCAGAATCGAACCCAGACCTTCTTTCGTCATGAGTTCTGTTGCCAATGTCTGTAGCTCGTTCTCCAGTATCATATCTGCTTTTTCGACAGCATTGGTGTATCTTCTCAAAGCCATTCGATATGGTTTGTCTCCACAAATTCCCCGTATGATGTTATGATCTTGATTGAATAACAGCATTTTCCAAACATTATCGAGAGCTTTGCTTCTGTTATGGTTCTGTGAAAGTGCAAGACAAACTTCGGTCACATACAGAAGGCTTTCCAGTCTCCTGTTAAGCAGCTTCAATTCAACACGAGAACTCAGGCCCCCAGAAGCTATATGGCGAAAACGATTCGAAAGCAAAGGACCACTGATTTTTGGCAATCTCGCCTGAACGGACTTCATCTTTTCGACATACTCTAATGGTGTGACAATGGTGCTCGCCATATCACCGAAGAACTCATTCCAAGCTTCAATTACCTCTGAAAGTTGCATTGGAGGTGCCACCAACTCTCCCCCCATAGCCAGAAACAGATTTCCGGATATATTTCGTGCCATCTTCTTTTCAATGGCAAGCATGACTTGCGAGAAAGCTTCTCGTTTGGATTCCGAGAGCCAAGCAGCAAGGTCATATCCCTCTGATAACCAGACTGCAAATACTCTGCTTCCGTCAGGGGCAACTAAAGAGAATTCACTAGGGCCATCATATGGCATGCCTCTTGAGAAAAACAATGAATCAATACCGGACAACCGAAGTATTTGTGGAATTTGACTGCAAAAGCCAGCAGAATCGATTGCCCAGCCGGTTTGGATGTCTACGCCAAGTTTTTGTTTTGCATATCTCTTACCGAATAGAAACTGTCTTGCGATTGATTCTCCATCAGGGATAACGAAGTCGGGCATTACATAAGTTCCACCAACCAGTTCCAAGCTTCCTTCTAGAATTCGCTCCTGTAGCGCATCCCAGTAGTTTGGAAAAAGCTTCTGGAAGCCTTCAAGAAGTGTAGTTTGACCGATGCAAAATCGATGCGTATCATCTCGATCTAGGAAATCAAGGGCAGCTTTGAGATTCCAAGCTGCCATGCTCATATTGTGTTCGTATGTCTCAACATCAGCATTATCAAAATGAGAAAAAGGACAAATATTGAGAACCGAACGCTCCGATGAATCCACCATTAAGACCTCGATTTCTGTGTTGAATACTGAGGCCTACAGACTGCCTTATAGAGGTATTCGGTCTCTTCTTTTGGATAATCGAGATAGCAGATTCATTTGTAACAGAATAATGGCATCAATACTCAGATACTAAGCAAAGTGACATCAAAAAAGAAGAAGAAAAGGGACGAAATAAATCGTCCCCATTCCAAGGTGGCTTTAGACATAGCCAGAAAGTTGTTCATCATGGCTTGGTGCTCTACGACGCACACGTTCAGCCTGAGACTTGTACCGTTCCTTGTCTTCTGCTGATATACTTGGCCTAACCTCATCCATGGCGCTCTTGAAATGCTTCATTTCTACAGGTTTGGCCTTCCAGTCTTTTCTCACAGCCGTCATCGCCGCTTCTCTGCAGAGACCTTCGATATCCGCACCGGAGAATCCTTTAGTCATTTTGGCAAGTTCTCGTAGGTCAACATCGTCAGTCAATGGCATATCCCTGGTATGAACCTCGAATATCTCAACTCGGGCATCCTCATCAGGTGGAGGAACAAATATTACCGAATCGAATCTTCCGGGCCTCAATACAGCAGGATCGAGGATATCTGCTCGGTTCGTTGCACCAACAACCAGCACATTCTGAAGTGACTGCATGCCATCAAGCTCTGCAAGGAACTGATTTACAATCCGCTTGCTCACACCAGTTTCATCCCGCATGCTTCTATGACCCATGACGGCATCTATCTCGTCAAAGAACAGTACACATGGTGCGGTTTGTCTTGCCTTTTTGAAAATCTCTCGAACAGCCTTTTCAGATTCTCCAACATACTTGTTGAAGATTTCTGGACCTTTGATGGAAATGAAGTTGGCCTCGCTTTCAGTAGCAACAGCCTTCGCAAGAAGGGTCTTACCAGTTCCAGGAGGTCCAAATAGAAGGACACCCTTTGGGGTGCGAATGCCCATCTCTTCAAAGACATCAGGATGCTTCAAGGGAGCCTCAACAGCTTCTCTTAGTCTGCTCTTGACCTCGTCTAGACCACCAACATCATTCCATTGAACGTTTGGTGATTCAACCATAACCTCACGCAGTGCAGAAGGTGAAACTTCCGACATCGCGGCCTCAAAGTCCTCGTGCGTGACGTAAAGATCATTTAAGATATCTGCAGGAATGTCACCCGTTTCTGGGTCAACATGAGGTAGCACCCGTCTTAGAGCGTGCATTGCAGCTTCTCGAGCAAGAGACTCCAAATCAGCTCCGACAAAGCCATGTGTGACATCAGCAAGGCGACCCAACTCAAGATCTTCCTCAAGAGGCATACCTCGAGTATGAATCTGAAGAATCTCCAATCTACCTTGTCTGTCAGGTATACCAATGTGGATTTCTCGGTCAAACCTGCCAGGTCGTCTCAGAGCTTCGTCGACGTCATCGGGACGATTCGTAGCTCCGATCACGATTACTTGTCCACGGCCTTCTAGGCCATCCATGAGTGACAAGAGCTGAGCAACTACCCGTCTCTCAACTTCACCAGTGACCTCAGCCCGCTTGGGCGCGATACTATCGATCTCGTCAATGAAGATGATACTCGGAGCGTTTTTCTCGGCTTGCTCAAATACTTCGCGAAGCTTCTGCTCAGATTCTCCATAGAACTTGGACATGATTTCAGGGCCATTGATAGCTTGGAAATTGGCACCAGACTCATTTGCTACAGCTTTCGCAATGAGCGTCTTTCCTGTTCCAGGGGGTCCTCTGAGGAAAACACCCTTTGGCGGCTCAATCCCGAGTCTCTTGAACAGATCAGGAGACTTCATGGGGAGCTCTACCATTTCGCGTATTTTCTGCAATTCCTTGGAAAGCCCACCAATATCCTCGTATGTGACCTGTGGGACTTGGGTATCCTCTGGCTGGACCGGCTTGGTTCTGATTTCAACCTTCGTCTGACGGTTTACTTTAACATGTTTACTAGGTGATACGGCGGTCACATGGAATTTCAAACCGGAACCAATGGAGGCAACCATAAGTACGTCTCCACGCGTAAGCGGCTTATTGAGAATCTGTTTCTTCAGATAGGTCTCGAAACCACCGCGAAAGCGAATTGGCTGACTTGGAGCTAGTACGACGCGGGTTGCGTCAGGAGGATCTACTTTCTGTAGTTCAATAACCTCACCCAGCTTAGCTCCGGCATTCTTTCGAATCAACCCGTCCATCCGAATCATATCGAGTACTTCATCTTCTTGTAGGGCTGGCCAAGCAACTGCAACCGTTTCCTTGTCTCCTTTGATAAGCACGTAGTCTCCTGACCGGAGACCAAGATCTCGTCTTATCTTGGAATTCAATCTAACTATACCGCGGCCTTGGTCTTTTGGCATCGCCGCTGCTACCTTCAATTTCACTGTATCTTCTGACATTCTCTCTCACATCTCCCTCATTCTGGTTTAAGGAGACCTTCATTGAAGTCCGAAGAAGCATCTTCCTTCTCGGATTTGACTAGGGTGATCTCAACTACTCCATTTCTGAATGTCATCTTTGATTCTTCGACGTCAACCGCAAATGGAACTTCGAAATCATGACCGTGTGAAGCAGCTTCACCCAGTGTGACTTCAACTTCTCTCCCTTCAATATGAGCTTCAGGATTATCGCTATTCTTACAATTGTCAATTACAATAATAACTCTATCATCAAGGTCAATGCGCTCTATCCGGTGTTCTTGCTCATCAGATTCGCCCATTCTGGGAGTCGTTCCCTGTTCAGCCTGGGGACCGATTCTACGCGTTTCGCCCATCATACCACCAAACGCAGGCGAACCAGAGAAGAACTGGCGAAGCATTTTGCGAAATAGAGCGTCAAATTCATCGAAATTATCATCAATATTTGTCATAATATCCTACCTCCCATCCAGTGAAGTCCCGGGCGGCTTTATGCCGCCCTGAGAGTCACAAATGGGACTCCGTTTTGTGCATGTTTGCACGTTGGTCAACTAGGGACCAACTGTTACTATAGTACCAAGTAGTCCCTAGATATATAAATGTTAGGAAGGGTACGTGCTATCCATCATTTCTCTAATGGTAAGTACAAGTCATATATCGAAGAAAGAGAATGCAGGCATACCCAAAACAATCAAGGAACATCTACTCCTTCTTTGGTGAGGATATCTCTTGCTGTAACGACGCCAGATACCGATGATTGCATCAAGCCTCTTGTTATACCGGCTCCGTCTCCAATCGCATATAGATTCTCGACTTCCGTCTCAAGTGAGGCATCAACCCCGATTCGCGAAGAATAGAATTTCACCTCTACTCCGTATAGTAGAGTACCATCGCTCGCCACACCCGGACAGAGTTCATCCAAAGCCTCCAGCATTTCCATTATCGAGCTAAGATGGCGGTATGGGAGAGCAAAACTAAGATCTCCAGGACAAGCTGCAGGGAGGGTTGGCTCCACTGGGCTTCTAGAAAGCCGTTTCTCCGTGCTTCTCTTTCCTCTACGAAGATCGGATAAACGCTGGACGAGGACACCATCTCCCAGCATGTTCGCCAGTCTAGCTATTGATCTACCATACTCAATTGGTTCATTGAATGGTGCCGTGAATTTCGTTGAAACAAGAAGAGCAAAATTCGAGCTTCTGGTTTTCTTGCTTGCAAAGGATTGACCATTTACGGTGAGAATCTCATCATAGTATTCTGTCGTGACATAGCCCTGCGGATTAAAACAGAAGAGCCTAACCTTGTCATCAAATTGCTTGCTGTAGTATATCAATTTGGGCTCGTAGAGTGCCTCTGCTATATCTGCCATGACAGGAGCAGGTATCTCCACACGCACACCGATGTCAACATAGTTGCTTTCGGTTTGTAATGATGGAAACCTTTCAGCTTGGTTTGATAGCCATTCGTTGCCTACCCTCCCAGGAGCAGCCACTACATATTTGGCCCGGACAGATTCTTCTCCGTTGTTTGCTTCGACTCCTACTACTTTGGAATCCTCGACAAGTAGCTCTTTAGCCCCAGTATTGAAATTGATTTCAGCATGTTCGGATATTTCATCATACATGCTGGTCATAACACTGATGCAGCCCTCTCTCCCCATATGGCGTATCTGCTGAGGAATTAGTTCCATTCCCGCCAAAGCTGCTTTTCGAGAGTATTCCTCAATCTCGTCTTGATCGCAGCCATAGGTTTTCTCTGGAGCACCATGTTCAAGGTAAATATCGTCCACGTATCCTATGAGTTCGCTCAGACGATCCATACCGATTATTTCATCGAGCCAGCCACCTACTCGGGGTGAAATCGTTAGTTTACCGTCAGAGAATGCTCCTGCACCACCCCACCCTGCTAAGATTTGGCAGGGTTGGCATTTCTTGCATCCTCGTGCTGCCTTTGAATTGGGACAGTGTCGTTCTTCAATAGGCTTGCCGCGCTCCAGTATTTTCACCCGGAGTTCTGGTTTATTCCTCAGAAGCTCCAAAGCACAGAATATACCGGCAGGACCACTGCCCACAATAGCAACATCAAAGTCCATCAGGGTCTGACTCCAATAGGAGGTACTTGACAACCGCACGCGACGCACGAGCACTCCAACTTAAGGCTTTTCGTAAAGGAGACTCACAGAATATGGTCGCCACAATGCATACGTAAATATGAAGAGAGAATATCTGCAACTTGAAGCCAACTATGACTCGTTGCTCTCTTTGCGGAAAAGAAGACCTTTGTTTCACGTGTCCATACTGCAATATGCCGTACTGCGCAGATCATAGACTGCCTGAAAACCACAATTGTCCAGCTATGAAAGAGGTGCATGAACGAGCTCGAGAGAAGCGATTGAGGCCGCAGGCACCAAGAAAGGTGGAACCCGAACAGAGCAAGGGGTTATCCATTTCACTGCTTCCCGAACTAACATCACAACCGAAGAGAAGAAGGAAGCAGAAGCGGTTTTCACAAAGAGAAATCAAGGATTTGCTCATCGCTTCAGTATTGGTAGTTCTTGTTGGTTTATCACTAACCGGGAACCCACCTATTATCGGGGGGTTGGCTTGGTTGTTTTCACCACTATGGTGGTACCCAGTAGCAACCATCAGCCTGTTTCTTACTGCTTTCATGGTACACGAGTTGGCACACAAATTCACATCACAAAGCTTTGGACTGTGGAGTGAATTCCGCATGACGCTCCAGGGCTACATACTTTCCGCAATGGCCATTTTGTTCAGGTTTCCAGTGTTTGGTACCGGAGCCGTCATGACCAGAGGAAGAGCAACACTTGAACAACATGGTAAAGCCAACTTGGCGGGACCATTATCCAATTTCATTATGGGTTTGATTCTGTCAGGAGTAGCAATCATCTTGTCTGTTTTGGGAATCTTTGTTTTTCCAGCCAACTTCATCATTACATATGGCATACAACTGAACGGCATCCTTGGCCTGTTCAACATGATACCGGTTCAACCATTTGATGGGGGTACGGTGCTGCAATGGAACAAGAAAATATGGGCAATCCAAGCAGCTGGACTAGCCGCGCTTCTCATATTCGCATTCTTCGTCCTCTAGCTATTGTGATGTTGGGATAACACTACGCTTCATAGGTAATCAGTATCACATGGGAGCTGTAGGCTAGGTGAAAGAATACTATGCTATCAGCTGGCGGCGCAGATTCCAGTTTGAAGGAGTTATCAGTCTCCGCTTGGTTCTATCGGAACCGTACCATCGCCGGGTTTGACAATCCGGCCCGATCCCTGTATGTTTCAGTAAGGGAATTAGTGGAGAATGCTCTTGATGCCTGTGAAGAGGCCAAGGTACTACCTGAAATATCGGTATCACTTCAGAGAGAAAGCTCGCTGGATGATGGCGAAGATCTTTTTGCGGCTGGACCTCAGCTTTACTGTCTGACCGTTGAGGATAATGGAACCGGTATATGCCCAGAGAATGCACCTAAGTTGTTAGGCAAGATGCTAACGGGTACAAAATATGCCCAGAAACAGAGCCGGGGAACATTCGGTCTCGGTGGGGCTTTAGCCCTCCTTTATGGACAAATTACAACGCAGAACCCCATAGAAATCAAAACAAGAGAACATGGGGAACCCGTGGGGCATAAACTTGTTCTACAGCTTGATATTGAGGCGAATGAACCAATAATCCTTGAAGAAACAGATTTCCCGAAGAATCAGGCAGGTCACGGCACTACAGTTTCTTACCATCTCAAAGGTGACTGGCTGAGAAGCAAACGAAGAATCATTGACTATTTCAGGCAAACCAGTATCATCGCTCCCTACGCGTCTCTTAGATTTGAAAATCCAGATGACGAGCATCTCCTATTCAAACGTGTAACAAGCTCCCTGCCCGATGTGCCTTCTGAAATGAAACCCCACCCAGAGGGAATAGATCTAGAGATGCTCAAGAAGATGTTAAGTGTAGCGGACAATTGGACATTGGCCGGATTCTTAAGAAGCGCATTTCATCGAGTGGGAGAAGTAACCGCCGAAAACCTTCTGGAACACTGTGGACTCGATGCAGAGAAAAATCCAAGTGACCTGACAAAAGCCGAACTAAAGCAGCTCATGAGGGGTATAGACACCTTTGAAGAGTTCCTTCCCCCTTCAGCTTCTGCTCTGTCCCCAGCTGGCGAAGAAGTTCTTTCAGCAGGAATCAAAAGGCTCGAACCACAATTTTTTGCCGTGTGTCGGAGAAAACCAAGCGTATACGAAGGGCATCCATTTATCGTCGAAGTGGGTGTGGCCTACGGTGGAGAAATCAAAGAGGGTTTGGACCTCTATCGTTTTGCAAACCGAATTCCCTTGCTATACGACGAAGGCTCGGACGTATCAAACAAAGTTATGCGGGAGTTGAATCTTGGAAACTATGATTTGGATGAACAAGATAAACTCGCTTTCTTTACACACATATGTTCAACCCAGATTCCTTACAAGACAGTCGGTAAGGAGTATATCGGTAATGTGGACAGCATCAGACGTGAAATTGACCTGGGTTTCAAACAGTGTCTTCGAGATATTGCAACTAACGTGAGAAGAAAACATAGAGCGCGAAGAAAACGGCGAAAGAAGAACAAATTGCAACAGTATTACAGATTCATATCGAGTACGCTTTCAGAATCCACAGGTCAAAAAGTCTCGATTGAAGCTCTTTTTCCTCAAGGGGGATGTAATCAGTGACCGAACGTAGGACAGAGATTCGAGCTGACGACGAAGTAGTTCCGCTCATCAATAACGTGCTAGACACACTTGCAGATACTCTTAATGACGGTTACTTCCCAGAAATTGGCTATTACGCTTCTTCCAAGTCAAATGTTGAATACGAGCCCGAATCGGGGTATACACACGTGGATGATTCCCCCTCGTACATGGATGGGCGCAAGGTGAAAAGCGCCAAAATGATTGCTGGGCTTACATACGGCCTATCTAGATTCAAAGAGCATCTTGAGCAAGGTATGTCGATGTCATTGCGTGACTTCTACTACATGCATAAAGTCAAGGACGTAAAACAGGTCCTGAAAATCGGTAGCCAGAATGAGACTAACCGGATTATCAAGTTGTGTGAAAGGATTCTACGGAAAAATGGTCATTCGGTGCCTCGTGAGGAATTCGGCGTTGTAAGCTCTCCAAAAGGCACCTTCTATGGCGATGTCACTCTCTCTGATTTGTCAGGTAAAAGAATCACATGTGATGCAGCCGGCGAGTATGGCTGGTTCATTTCGTCAAGGCCCTCAGAAGTTGAAATTCATGATTTGAATATTGAGGCTGCAGTTTTTGTAGAGAAGGAAGCTATGGCGCGAAACCTGATTGAATTGGAAATCCCCGAGGAAATTGATATTGGAGTCGGTGCTCTTTTTGGACAACCCGGTCGCAATATGCGAGCATGGATTCGTAAGCTATCACAGGAAGAGATCCCGATATTGGTTCTTGTGGACATGTCTCCGTGGTCTCTGAGAATATTCTCGACAATCCAAAGCAATAGTATAGAGCTAGCCAACATCCAGGGTCTAGCAGCTCCAGATGCCAATCTCATTGGCCTTACAACAGATGATTTCTGGACAAGTAACGGGCTACTTGCATCTATTGAACATACGCTTGAGCCTATGTCGAAATCTGATATGAGATGCGCTCGTCAGAACAAGGACATACCGGCAATCAAGGAAAACGAGATTCTCAAGCGAGAAAATGATGTTCTCATTCAAAAACGACGAAAAGGAGAACTCGAAGCTTTCAAGGCCTTTGGAATGCCTCTTGCTGAACTGAAAGAATTCTACATTCATTACATCCGAGAGAAGGCCCGTCAATATGATGTGAAACTGATATAAGTCGCGAATGGCTTTGATGAGTCGAGGATGGCTGTGATGTCCCAAAAGAGGGAAGAATTGCTTGGATTGTTTGACGAGTTCAAAAACGAGCTCGTAAAAGTGATGGATGACCGGGATGCATTCGAAGAGAAGAATGAAGAGCTCCGGAGTGCACGTAGAGAAGCTGAAGAGAAAGCTTGGGCTGCAGAGGAGAAACTTGAGTCCCTAGAAGAAAGACTCAGTAAACTTGAAGCCGAAAACGACAGGCTGGAAAAGGAATTAACCGAGAAAACAGAGAAACTTGAAGAACTGAAAAGTCAGCTTGAAAGTGCAGAAACAACTAGAGATCAAGAACTGGAAACTCTGCGGACAGAACGCGATGAGCTTAAAGCTGAGATGGGACAAATCACTCAGAAACTGGAAAGGGTTTCGGAGTTGTATCGTGAAACATCAGCAGAGAAAGAAGCATTACAAGAGAAGGTTGATGTCAGTGATTTACTAGGCGTTTACGTGTTGCTTCTGGAAACAGTGTTCTATGGTAAACCACATGCCCGAATACTTTATACTCTTCATGATACGCAAACCGCAATAAACAGAAAACACTTAGCAGACAGCACGGGGATTCAACCTGCACAAGTTCTCAAGGCCATTCATGACTTGGCAAATGCCAATCTCATTGAATATGATGAACAAACGCAGGAAGCGAGATTGATAAAAGACATCCTTTAGGGATTGGTAAGTGTAGCTTCCGAAACGAAGGTACAGGTTGAGAAATATTGAGTGATCGCAGCATCATAGGACAGCCCATAAAGAAGCATGTGAAAAGATACAATTTATGGAGGAAAATTGATTCCATTCTTGGTTTGCTGGGGGACGATGCTAAGAACGTGGTATCTTGGGCATATAGAGAAGCAAAACGGCAGCTTGAAGAAGAAGGAAAGAACGAGAAGAAAATTGGTTCAAATGCGTACAATCTCCTCGCCAAAGAAGCAGCCATTCGACTTGTACAACAAAACCACGAATATGGAAAAATGACAACGAAAAGCGAGGTGCGCAAAAAAACAGGCTATAACGCGATGATGCCCAAGCTTTTCAGAGATGCAGGCGTCAGACATCCTCAAGAAGCTAGAAATCTCAGACACAATCTATTTCATCATGCCTTTTCGCTACTGATTGAGAAGATTCTACCCGATACCACCAAGAGCATCCCCTCAACAGGAGGCAAACTATCTCCTGATTTGCTTGTTAGAGGGGGCAATCCGGAATGGTCTATGTCTGTAGAATACAAGGGATACAGATCGATAACGCTAGTTAGTGAATCAGAATTGTTGAAAGCTATGAGATATCAGGCAGAATATGGTTCCTCGTGGCTTGTAACGACCAGTACAAAAAGTGTGAGGGATTTGTATGGGTCTGAGATTACATCGAAAGAACTGATTGAAAGGGGACTTCCTCGGCTTAGAAGAATCAGCAGAAAACGGACATACACACAGGAACAGAGAGAGAAGCGAGGTATAGCTCTCAAGGGAATCAGGCATCTGAAGAAACAGAGAGGAATCAACCTAAAGACGAAACTGGTATCAGCTGAGAAACTAATAGAATCTTGCCAGAAGGGAGAACCAATCAAAGGTGTGGCAATAACAACAGGCCTAGAGATGAAGGAGATGTTGCAGAAAGAAGGGCTTGAAGAAGCCGCTAACGATGTTCTTCGAGTGATGAAACTACCCGCCCAGTTATTGCACAGTGATAAAGTCACTTCCTTGCGATTAATTGGGTAGAAAAGGCAATCTAAGAGGTAGGCTGAAGTTTTATTTGCCCCCAAATCATCAAGAAGGTAGTATCTGCATCACATATCACACATTCGGAGGAAAAAGATTTGCAGCATCAGAGGAAAGAGGTCCTTGAACCCCTCAAGGAATTGCTTGTAGAGCTATCCAATAAATCTCCCATACTCGGAGCTGCTCTCTTCTCGGTGGAGGGATTGCCCTTAGTCAGTCACATCCATTCAGGTGTCGAAGAAGTATCCATTGCTGCAATCGTTGGAGGCATACAGTCAGCAGGAGAAATGGCTGTAACAGAATTGAAACAGGGGGAACTAAAATCAATCATTGTAGAAGGAACACTCGGAACAACACTAGTGATTTCTATTCCTGGTGATTATCTGCTCACAGTAACTGCCCCAGACAATGCCAAATTAGGCCTCATATTCAATGATGCAAAGAAAGCGGGTCGCAAAGCCGCACGAATACTCAAGGGCATATTATAAGATGGTTGAATGCTTTGCAAGAGTACCCATTTGAGCATCATCCCTGTTGGTCGAATGAAAGAAGGCAACTCTGGGAAAGAATCCACCTTCCTGTTGCCCGCAGATGCAATCTCAAGTGCGGATTTTGTGATCACAAATTTGGAGCCAATTGTCATCAATCTAAGCCTGGTCTATCCACAAAATTATTCTCTGTAGATGAAGCACTAACTTCACTGGCTAAGGAAATACAACACAGGGAGAATCTGCAAATAGCTGCCATTTCTGGACCAGGGGAGCCACTGGCAAATCCAGAGACACTCGAGCTGTTCTCACGGGCACGGAAAAAATACGAGCAGCTGGAATTTTGTCTTAGCACAAATGGAACGCTCCTGGAAGAGAAACTTTTCAGTCTTGTCGAATTCGGAGTTCGCACGATTACCGTTTCAATGAGTGCCTACAATCCCTCCACAGCTGAGAGAATCTATGAATGGGCCAGATTTGACGGTAACAGGGTTACAGGGCTTTCAATGGCCGAGGAGATTGTGAATCGACAAATCCGCGGTATATTCGAAGCAGTCTCTGCTGGAATTCATGTCAAGGTAAATACAATCCTCATACCCAGTATCAACAAAGATGAGATGCAAGGCCTTTCCAAGGTATTGGCAGATATTGGAGTGGATATGCAGAACATAATCCCGTTGGTTCCGTTGGACAATATGTCTGATCTTCGTCCACCTAGTGAAAGCGAATTACAGGCTGCGAGAGAAGCTGGATCAAAATATCTCCCTCAGTTTCTCCATTGCAAGCAATGCAGGAGCGACGTGGTAGGCATACCAGGGAACGATACTATTCTATAGAGCCTTCAACAAGTTGCAGACATCCTGCATCCACGATTTTCTTGATGACAAACCATAGAGCACTTTCATCATAGTCAACGCTTTCATCCGCCTGAAGCTTTGAAATTACCTCATCAATAGTTTTTTTTCCATCCGTAGAAGCCATGATTTTTTCTGCAATCCCATACATTCCAGATATTTTTCGTAGTGCTATTTCTGGACAATCGGATTTTTCTAGTACATCACTACCTTCCAGACGTCGGTGAAATTCCAAGCAATCATATTTTGCAAGTGCAGAAATAAGGGCAATGACTTCTTCTTCAGAAAGTGCAATTTGATCCATGATTTCTGCCACAGTTCTTTTCCCGTTTATGTAATTTTCAAGCTGTTCCAGTTTTCTGTCCACCAAGCCAACCCTGAACGGAATGCCTTCCTTAGTAGACTTCATAACGGGAATACGCATTAAATTCGGACGATAAAAGGGAAACTCCTTCAGTATTTCAAGGGAAAATTCTCTGAATCGGCGTATGTCTCCTTCGAAATGCTCCAGTTTCTCGGCATGTTTCTCCTCAAGGTTTTCTAGGATGCGTCTGAGTTTCTTTCGGTAGGGTTCTTCATTTTCCACGGGATCAATTACCATAAGAACAAGAACATACTCACCTACTTCAATCAAGATATCGTAATTTGCCTTCCGAATAGTTCGAATTGGTGTTTTGGCGAAAATAATCACAGCTGTAACGAAACCAGCTATCAAATCAGAGTCAACAGCCATTTCTCCATAAGGAATATTGACGATAGATTCCCCTCCTTCGAGACGTATGACTGAGATGTATCGGACGTTAGAAACATCAGCTTTTTCCATACCTAATCTGCTCCTCATATCCATGACCCCGGGGGCGGATGGTGTCCAATTCAACGGATAAGGTTATCGCTTAGGAATACGACTCTTCTTTCTTTGATTGTTGAAGCCAGCTCCAAGACGTCTCTAGAACAATCTTCGCCTGCTGCCTTTGCCCATCCATTTTATGCCTTGCATGTTTAAATCAGTACCGCAGGTTGGACAAGTACCGTCTTCTGACAGGTTATTCTCTTTCAGATATACTGACCATCTTCCAACTGCTTTCTCGCCACACTCCGGACAATATGTATTTTCATGGTCATCACCAGCCAGATTTCCAGAGTAGACAAAAATCAATCCTGCATCCTCTGCGATCTTGATATGACGTCGTAGCATATCGGGAGGAGTACGTGGAATGTCGGTCATTTTGTAGGTTGGTCCGAAAGCGGTTATGTGAACCGGGGTTCGCTCGCCGAGATTCTCCACTATCCATTCCGCCATATGTTGCGTATCTTCTTCTTTGTCCCCCACTTCAGGAATGATGAGATCCGTAACTTCGATATGCACACCGTGCTTCTTGAAGTCCGAAAGGGAATCATAGATGGGTTTGACTCGAGGAACACTCATGTATTCATCATAAAATTCCTTGTTGCCGCTGCCTTTGAAATCAACAGTCACAGCGTCTAGATACGGAGCGATGTAGTCTATGGCTTCACGGGTCATGTAACCATTTGTTACGAAAGTATTGTACATATCATTGTCCTTTGCAATCTTAGCGGTATCGTGTGCAATCTCCATGAAAATGGTAGGCTCTGTGTAGGTGTAGCTTATTCCACTGCAATCTTGTTTCTTAGCGAATTCTACTATCTCTTCGGGTTTCATTTCTGTACCTACCGGCTCTTGTCTCTGCGAAGAATGATAATTGAGACAGAATTGACACCTGAAATTGCACGATGAAGTACTGATGGAGAACGTACTTGAGCCAGGGGCAAAATGAAAGAGCGGTTTCTTCTCTATTGGATCAGCTGCACGCCCGTCTATGAGACCATATACTTTTGTGTAGAGTTTTCCGTCTCGCACAGCTCTAACTCTACAGAAGCCAGTCTCACCTTCTTTGATGACGCATCTCCTAGCACACAGATCGCAGCGTACGCCATCGTCGAGCTTTGTATACAGCACCGCTTCCTTCATTGCAGCTAAGACGTAGACATCGGTTCTTATGCCTGTTATGGTGCCGCATCCTGTTTTGGAATCTAGCCATAACCCTAGCATTTCGCTGAACGCCAGACAGAATTAAAAGGAGATTTGCCATACCTTTGGATGGGTAACGCATATGGGTAAGTCCTTTGACAGAATTGGCGGCCTGCTAGAAAAAATAGCCAAGTCAAGACGCCCCGTTCTAGATGAATGTGCCGAAACGAAGTATATGGCAGTCCAGAATCCTGAGGGTGCTCAGCACACCTATATGCAACTTCTAAGAACGAATTTGCTATCCTCAGATGTTCTTGATTCAGCCAAGTCCACATGTCCGGATGAAATTGAGAAACTAGACAAGCTAGCAAAAGGAAATCGAATAAAACAGGGCCTAGTCTCAACGCTTCAATCTCTCAGATCACGATATCTTGATACTGTTCTCCGTCCCGCTGTAAAACAATATATCAATGGGAATAAGGAGTCTGAGAGAGATGTAGAGCGTCTCTATGATAGCGCTCTCTTGCTAGATGAGCTACTAGAAATCGGCCATTTTATTGAACGGGTCGCCGGAGTGTAACGTAACTGAATCAGTTATTCTTAACGGGTTCCTGCATTTTTTCTCCAAGCACTAGTTTCTGATCATCCACTATTTTTGCTATTTCCATATCCTCGAACTCCTCAGCCCATTGCCTAACAACCGCGGGTGCAACACCCAAAGAACGAGCTATTTCTCTTAGTGACATCTCGCCATGTTCCTCGACCATCAGAAAGGCTTTGGTCTTCTCTGTACGATTCATCAGGCCAAGATAGCCCTCCAGTCTCTGAGTCGTGACAGCTAGCTGGTCCTTGGTAACTTCATGGTCTTTCGATAATCGCTCAAGATTCGCTGATACCCGTTCCAGTTCGCTTCTTGTTCTTTCAAGCTCCCGCGCTTTGTCGCCAGATTCGAAAGAGCGAAGCCGAGCACGGAGATCATCAACCGTTTCAGTCTTCTCCTTCATCTGCTCTATAGTATCATTCAACTGATTGATTTTCGTATTCAATTCTTCAATCTCAAGTTTCCGTTCGACCAACTTGTTCTTATACTCGCTATTTTGAGCAGCAAGCTCTTCATTCTGTTGACGAGATTCCTCAAGTTTCCGTTCCACCACATCTTTGGAAGCCTCAAGTGACTTCACTGTTTGTCGCAAATCAGCCACTACCTCTGCTTCTGCACCAGGAGTAGCTTCCATCTTCGCAATGCGGTTTTCCAGTTTCTCTTTGGTTTCAGTAGCAGATTGAAGTCTTTCTTTCAGTGTTTCAATTTCTGCCTCTCTATTCTGTAGTTTCTCTCTTGCTACACCAATTTCCCGCTCCAGACTGTCCACACGGGACTGAAGCTGTTTCATCTCATTCTTTACTTCTTTTGGCACGGTCGCCTCAGGCTTCATCGTAAGTTCTTTTGATAAGAACTCGAGTTCAGTAGAGGCTTTTTGGACGTAATCATCAATACTCGTCTTGAGGTCACTGAATTCCTCATAGGTTGTCTTCATAGTCTTTTGTAGGCTGTCTGTTAAATCCCGAACCTTCCCCAAGATAGGAGTAGACATACCCGAGGTGAGGGTTTCCTCGACTTCGCTGAATTCCTCCTCTACAATGCTCTTCACTTCGCTTTCAACATATTCTGCCTGAAGATTTGTTTTCGCCCTTCGTTTGCTTCTTCCGACTATTGACCCACGAAGGTTCACCAAGTCACCTTTCAATCCTACAAGAAAAGATAGCACTACGGGAATCAAATCCCGTTCAATTCGGTCTATGGAATTATCAACTCGGTTAAGGTTCCGTTCGACCTTCTTCAAATTATCTCGAAATCTATCCATGCTCTTTTCAATTTCGATTCTTCTGCGAACTTGATCTGCTGAAGCAACTCTGAAGACATCTACGGATATCCGTCCTGATTCGATTAGCTCTTGTTTCATCTCCTCATCGACACCCAAATCGTCGAGCATTTCGTCAACGACATCGTCAGAGTCCCCAATTTTTCTTCTCTGATCATCAGACATTGGTGGAAGACCTCATTTCTTGAGTAGTACATGCAAGCATGGCTAGGTACTGTCCACGTGGATAACACATAAATCTATTCAGGGTTTTTGTTGTTCTATATTCAGGGGATGTGGTTTTGCGATTTCTCATTGAGATGAAAGGAAGAATCCAAAACATCGGTGAGAAAGCAATTGAAGAGGGGAGGCTTACCTGGCATCTCTACACAGACATGGAGAATCAGTTTGTTGATAGCTTTGATGTTTTTCCCCCAGCTCGTATAACGGAAGAGCTGGAAAAGAACATGATTGCCATTATGAACCTGCCCGAAATAAGTCCTGGAGAGAGCTTCAACCCGACAGTCATTCTCCGTCTCGATACTACAACTAGAGATTGGCTTATGGAGAAAAATGACGGCAATTACAATTCTCTGAAGAGATTCCAGCAAAAATACTGTAATCCTGACAGATACTGGGAAACCGAGGATCCGCTCATTTCTAGAATAGCCGAACGCATAAGGACTGCTGCACACGAACACGAGTCACTATCTCGTCTGGCGTTCGAAATTGCAAAGCAGCGAATCAAATTACGGAGGCACCTGACGGAAAGGAAAGGTGCTGCAAGGGCTCTTCGGGAGGAGGAAGGAGATTGCGATGAGTGTGCAGATATATTTGTAGCTCTTGCCCGGTCTGTGGGAGTTCCAGCTAGACGGGTAGTCGGTCACCTCTTTAAGGGGAGCTCCGAGCCTGAACCTCATGCATGGTGTGAAGTTTTCATTCAAAATAGAGGATGGATTCCAATCGATGCCTCCCTGGGTAGTTTTGGAGTTCTCAATGAGCGATACTTCTCAAGGATACGTGAGGGGCTTGTTTCTGAGAGGCCTAGCTTTAGTGTCAAGCTTAATGGTAACGGCTCTAGCAGAGTGGCAATCTCCGAACAGATTCAGATGTCGATAGTAGATATTTGAAGTATCTACACGCCCGAAATCATATTTGCTGCTAGCAGGTTCACATAAAGCTCCGCTCCAAATTTCCAACAAGAATGTGTATCAAATATGCAACACTCAATTGCAGGGAGCTTTGCTGCATCCAAAGCTTCTCGAAGGGGAACGGCAAGGCGTTGGGCCATCATTTCGCCATAGGCTGCTACCTGAGGGATTGATTTCGTGAAACGTTGAGCGGTCTTATGCAACGGACCAGGCTTATAGTCACAGACCTGGATTACTTCATCACCAAAGCGGATTAAATCGATATGGCCAGAAAGAGAATGCTTCATTGACCATACTGGTACCTCGATTGCAATTGAATTACAATCTTGTTTCAGAAACTCCTCGAGAATAGAATGATCCGCACGATACGAATGGTCACCAAGCTCTCTATGGTAATCACGGATTTGCCCTACAAGCTTACTCTTCAAATCGCGAACAAGTTGGCCATTTTTCATAAGACGCTTTCTTAATCCAACCAATCGTGCCTTGGACATCTTCTCGAAACCTAGAGAGGACGCTCGAGCAAAAAACGGACTGGTAAATGGTTCAGTCGGAATGGTGCCATCACGAACGGCCTCCAGATGTGCCCATAAAGCGGCCAAATCACCCTTTGTATTGCCCAGTTTCTGATGATTGGCAACACTCCACTGGAACTGATATGGAACGCTTGCATGAGTATACTCACGTGCCACAATCCTGTGATTGCGCTCCACGGTCCAACCTCACCTCTGGCTTCAGCGCTAATCTTTTTAATGCATCGCATTCTTATGTTTCTCGGTTACAATCAGATGACCTATGCGTTTGTCGTGTTCTACAGGTTCAAGCTGCTCAGTCCGGAGGAGTCCAAAAAGGCGAGGGAATTCTGGCTACAATTCACTGAAGAGGAATGGCCAGAGGATATTGAAATTGTTGGCGATTTCAGCTATGCATGGGGATCAGAATGGAATGGGTTCCTTATGCTTCAAACTGAAGAGGCCGAACGTTTCTTCCAGTTCTGGCCAAAATTCCGTGATAAGACCCGATGGTATGTCGACAATACTCGTACGATTATAGGCTTGAAAAGAACAGGCGAACTCATGAAGGAACAATAAGAGTTCTCAAAGCCGATTGAGTTTGAAGGCACAATAAAAAAGGTGTATACCGGGGAAGGACAGCCAGTCCAGCCCGGTGTTTACATCGCTTCGAGTGCTGATTCTTCCATCAGTTCAACTAACCAGTTCAAGTCTTCTTCGTTGATGCCTTTACCCCGTCTATACATGACGAAGCTTCCCTCAGGTGCATTGATGTAGGTTGTATACATTGTCCTGCTGGGGTAGTCGAACTTCCCTCTGAATCTGCTGATATGTGCATTGTATCGTCTCGTGTAAAGACCGATTTCTTCTTCTGTTTCGATTCCATCCCCGCTGAATTCAGCTTGCTTGAGATTACCTTTCTCAACACCGCTCAGAATCACAGAAGAGATTTCAGATGCTCGGTCGAAAAGCTTGCGTGTGCCACCGTCAAGATTCAGGGGAGACACAACAGCATCTGTCACATTCATAAAGGTCCTGAGGAATTTTCCAGCAACTCTTGAGGATCCCCTAAGCTCTATTGTACCACGGTCGACTTTGATAATGACATCAGCATTATCAACACTAACATGATCTTCGAAGACCATGTTTCCATCTTCGTCGTAGCGAGAGACAGATACCGTGAATCCAGCTGCAAACTCAGCGTTTACGGAATCGCCACTTTTGCGAGCCGATACGAACCCAGATGTGATATCTCTATCATTTTCGGGTGAATATTCATGATCTCTCAAAAGCGCAGCCAGCTTCGTTGCAGTCATATTAAGACCTGAAATCTTATACAGCTTGACTGCTAGGCCAACGCCTCGTACTTCTAATTGTTTTCCACTTGCCATGGTTGTCTCTTCCTGGTCGAAATCAGAGAACTGAGTATTACTAGCCTCTGTTTCCAGTGGAATAAGGCGTGAGAGAATATAAAGAGAGCATCAAATCAGCGCAATACGGAAAGATAAGCTGGGTATTATCCGGATATGTATCTGGGTAAGAAGAACGCGCGATTTGATGAATTTGTTGTCTCTTAGACGGTGCTATTTCGCGCGAAATAGAAAGGAGACTGGAAATCCACGAAAAATAAATCTACAAACAAGTGTTGGCCTAGTTCTTCAACATCTGGAGGATGTACAAGTGGGCCGTGGGTTCATCGCTTACGAAAGGTTCAAAGCTCGTTTCTTTCGCTTCGTTAATCTGCATGGGCAAATTCTCCAAGTCCCTACACCATAGCAGATGCCCACGTCGAGCCATTTCTCCAATTAACTGAGATTGATGTCCTTCCATAAGGCTTGTATTCTCAACAACCACAAGTTTCAGGCCTTTCTGGACACATTCCATAGTTGTCCCTGCACCACCCGTACTTACGATAACATCAGCAGCTTTGTATGCTGATTCTAATGATGAAATGAACCGAAAATACCGAAAACTGGAGGGTTCATAGCGGCCCCGCCCGATTTGGGCAATAACACAATCGTCTATTCTTCCATCCCGCACATATCTATCCATAGCAATAATCAGGGGGTCATAATGTGCAGTTCCAACGGTTACGAAAATCATAACAGCTGTCCTCCGTATACTACTCCTTCCAGTTTGTCTGCAAGTTGTGGCCATTGAACCATGAACAAATCCGTCCGGTTCAGGAGGAATCGTCCCGTTATTGAAAGATTCTCCACTCGAGACATGCTCTCAATAAAGACAGTCGGGATACCAAGCATCCGCGCCGCTAGAAAGATGGGAACAGTCATCCCCGTGCCACAGCTTATAGCAGCAACAGGTCTTAACACGAGAAAGTAGAGGAAACTCAAGAACAGAGTTACAACTGTCCGAACAGCCGAAAGAATCTTGGAATCCTGTGGTAGAAGACGCGGGGGTAGAACAGGTAAGATGGATCCGTCTATCTGAATCTTTTTGGGTGTCAAAGAATCGAGCAGGCCAATCAAGTAGACATACTGAAATCTATCTCCCAGCAGATCAACCAATGCAAAGGTCTGAGCGGTATGACCACCACGACCCAAGACAACCGCGATTCGGGACATTCGAAATCCTCACCACAAAGAACAGGCACACCAAGATAAAGCTTCTATTATTATTGGCAGTCAGCTTTCCCATATCGTTTAGTACATATATCCGGACTGCAACGCCCTAGAAGAGGTTCTGATTTGAGCATAGTAAAGGCTGCGGGGGACCACCCCCTTTACCAGCAACTGGTTGACATCGTTGGAGAAAAGAAAGTAAGCGATAATCAGGTAATCATCTCATCGTACAGCAAAGATGCCAGCCATTTGCAGGCAGAACGGCCAGGCATAGTAGTGATGCCGGGTTCAGTGGAAGAAGTACAGGACATCGTCCGACTCTGTAACAACACCAAAACACCCATCATTCCTGCTGGTGGTAGGAACGGCATCTGTGGTTCATGTTTGCCACGAGTTGAGGGGGCGGTAATGCTCGACATGGTGAATATGGATGAAGTTGTCAATCTTGATGAAGATGTGATGACTGTTACTGTCGGAGCAGGGTTACGATGGGCAGAACTTATCCATCGGCTCCATGAAAAAGGCTACAAGCTTGGTTTCAGAGGGCCATATGGAGGCAATGTCGGAACTGTTGGCGGCTCCACGAGCATCAACAGCATCGGTTACGCAGCTTCGAAATTCGGACCTTCTGACGAAGGTGTTGTTTCACTTGAGGTTGTACTCCCAAACGGCGATGTTATACACACAGGAACAGGCTGGAATAAAGATGCCAAGCTCTTCGGTCGGTATTCCTCGTACAATGATATGACCGGCATCTTTCTGGGAGACCATGGGACACTTGGTGTCAAAACCAAGGTAACTCTGAAAATCTACCCAGCAGCAGAGCACAAACTGTATGGTGATTTCGGATTTGAAAACCTGCAGAAGGCCACAGATGCATTTCTGGAGGTTCAGAAGCGCGGTCTTACAGAAGAGCTTAATCTTCTTGCCGATCGCCAATCCACGGATACATTCTTCCCAGGATTCCTTGACAGTCACCCCGAGATTCATGCTATGTTTGCCTCAGTAGTCCAGGAATCTGATGAACAGCTTGCAAAGCGGAAAATGGAGATAGTCAGAGAAATAGCGCTTAATCACGGAGGCAAAGATCTTGGAAATTTCGCCTCACAGATGCACTGGGGCGAAATGTTCAATCTGGTCCAACCGCTCTATAACAACGGTTTCTGGCTCAATACATGTCATTTGCGGCCAATTCCGACCATTCCCAAGATGATGGAACAGATGTGGAACATTTTTGAGAAATATGACCTTCTTGATAAGGGCATAAAATGGATAGCCAGTTGTCTGGGTGCCGAAAGAACCTACGCAACAGGATGGGTCACGCTATTTCCTCCAAACGAAGAGAAAATGGAGCTTGGTCTTGAGGCTTGGAATGAAATGCTCGATGTTATCATGGATACAGGAGGCTGTCCATACTGGAACGGGCTGCTGTGGGAGGATCGAGTTCTAGAGAATACAGAGAAACCTTTCATCGAAACATACTGGAAGGTAAAGAACGCCATCGACCCGAATGGCATAATGGCGCCTCATGTGTTCAGGGGGACTGACTAGAATGGAATTCGATCATCTTTCAAAATACCAAGAAGACCTTTGGTTATGTGCTCGTTGCGGAGATTGTTCTCTAGCTGATAAGACAGTTGCTTCAGACAGAGATGTCTACATGCCATGTGCTGTGAAGAATGTTCTTGGATTCGAAGCATACTCCTGTCGTGGAAGAATCATGGTTATGAACGACCTCATCGAGGGGAAAATCGAACCAAGCGAGGATTTGGTTGACTGGGCTTTTACCTGTACAACTTGCAAGAGCTGCCAAGAGACCTGCACGGCAACTGCGGATGGCATAAGACTTCCCGAAATGACAGAAGCCCTTAGGCAGGACTTGGTTGAGCAAGGATTCGATATGGAAAAGCATCACATAATCGAAGACTCCATCGTGAGCAAAGGTAACCCGTACAAAGAAGCCAGAAATGAGAGACTTGACGTTTTTGGTGATAGAGAATTTCCTGAGAAGGCAGACGTAGTCTATTTCGTCGGTTGTACCAGTGCGTACAGGGAGAAAGAGATCGCAAGAACAACCGTAGAACTTCTTGACCGCGCAGGAGTAGATTTCACCATTCTGCAAGATGAGAAATGCTGCGGTTCTGTTCTCCTAAGGCTCGGACGTATCGATGCCTTTGATGAGCTCACAACAGCCAACATCGAAGCAATCAAGGAAACAGGAGCAAGCAAAGTGATTACTTCCTGTGCTGGCTGCTACAGAACCTGGAAGGTTGACGCAGTTGAAAACGGATATGAGTATCCCTTTGAGATTCTTCACATAACCGAGTTTCTAGACCAGCTTATACAGGATGAACAGATTAGTTTTGAATCTCCGGAAGAAATCACCATAACCTATCACGATCCCTGTCATCTAGGAAGACATGCTGAGGTCTACGAAGCACCTCGTCGTGTCATCCAGGCTGTTGATAATGTGAATCTGGTTGAGATGGAAACCAATAAGCGCTATGCTCACTGCTGTGGCTCTGGAGGCGGTGTGAAAGGTAGTTTCGGGGATCTTGCTAATGATGTTGCAGGAGATAGGATTGAAGAGGCTGAACGGACTGGAGCTCAAACTTTGGTTACAGCCTGCCCATTCTGCCACCGCGGTTTGGTAGACGGAGCTGATTACAATAAGAGTGATATGGTAGTAACCGATCTGCCTACATTCCTTCTGCCATACCTGAAAGGAGAGAAAGGCAAGAAGGCTGAGGAAGAAGACCCATTGAAGAAACAATTCATGGAATACCTTCGGGAACACCCCATGATTTTCGACGGTCTCAAGAAGGATGCGGTCATAGACTACGAAATAGAAGGAGACAGGTTCCACGTTAGATTGGTGGACAAGGGCGAAATCGAGGTAAATCCAAGACGTGCTGAGAATCCAGATGTTGAGTTAATGTTCTCTGAAGATGCAGTCGAGGAGCTTTTTACAAAAGAATCTGAGGACGAATACGCGGCTCGCTTCGGAGAATTCTTCAAGGATCCGACTGATGAGAAGTGGATAAAATTCAATCTCAGAAGGAACATCGTGAAGCTTCTCATGAAGGGCTATAGGAAATTCGCCCAGAAAGCAGGGCTGATTTAAATCGATTTCAGCGGCTCATAGGCTAAAGAAAGAATATGAACCGAAACGTAAGGATACCCCATCTTTATTTGACATGCAGAATGCAATGCAAACCTAGGTGCAGAAGCTAAGCACTGATCCGAACTGACCGTTTCACCACAATACCAGCAGTAGACAGGCGAGTGTGCAGCAAATGAACACGGACATGGGTCAAAGACAGGTTGAAACAGTAGCATTGATATTATTGGCGGTCATAACCGCTTTGGCATGCCTTGTGAGATTCAGTTTCCAGTACCCAGACAGCCATTACTATATGGAAATGATTGGATTCTTTCGCGGGGAAGTATCAGCTTCCGAGCTGAATGCTCCATTTGCGTATCGTCCATTGTTGCCCTTTGTTGCTGCTATTCTACCATTTGTCCCTCAAATCACAATTTCATTTTTGAATCTCTGTTTCATAGTACTACTTAGCTGGGTCTATTTCTATATTGCAAAGGAATACGAAGTTTCAATCCCAATTGCATTTCTAACTTCAACAATCTACTCGGTATCGTGGGTTGTGATGTACTATGGAGCGGTAGTACTCGTAGATCCAGGGGCGATTCTGTGCTTGTCTCTGGCATTCCTAATGATGATCAGAAACAAAGCAAGGTGGAAAATCGGATTGGTGTTACTCATCGGTGTCTTTCTCAAAGAGATCGCATTGATTGGTATAGCTTCGTATTTGCTTTTGGAAAGGGATTTCTCTCCCGCTGTGTTGGTACCAGCACCTTTGGGATACGCTGTTATTCGCTTGGTCACACCAGTTTCAAACCCCGGCTTCTTATGGCATTTTCATCTTCGTGCTTTTACAGACCTTTTCAGCTCGACGATGAAGACCCTCCTCGTTGCTATGGTGCCATACCTAGTGGTTATAGCGATAGGATTGCTGTACCAGAGGAAGAACAATGGTCAGTCTTAAGAAAATCAACAGTATTTGATTTCAACTGCAGTACCAGCGCTGGGCTTCGTGGGTATCGGACTGTTCTTCGCTCATTTCGATGCCAGATTTGTTTGGGCGCTATATCCAGCTCTGGTTCCAACTACGGCATATGCAGTAGACTCTATGGTGAAACTACTCAAGAAACATCTGAGACCTGAATAGCCCAAGTGATTGTTAAAGAAGCACCACTACCCAGTTGCAAGAGAGAAATGACTGATTCCACCGTATAGTCAATGTGAGAAAACAGAAGCTCATCATATCAAGAGGAAACCATAAAACATGAATCCTGGCCTCTATAGTACAACACGATTCGTTCCGATGTGTCCAGCAGTGTTTGATATTACATCTAGAAACTACGAATGGGTAGCGTCGAATTGTCGCAGGGGATTGTGAAGCCGGTATGACTTCGGAATACATTCTAGTAACGAAATACTACAACGAACGGAAACTGCTTCCACAACTCATAGAAAATATTGCAAATCAAACTCTAGAACCGTATTGCATTGTTTTGATAGATGATGGTTCTACAGATGACAGTACGGAAGTAGGAGTTAAAACAGCTAGAAAAGAAGACCTTGAGGTGAAAGTTGTCTCTATGCCCCAGAAGGATAGAGGGAACTTGGATACTCTTGGGGTTGCATGGAACAAGGCACAACCACTTCTGAAGAAATTGGCAAGAAAAGTCGATTATGTCGGGACAGCTGATGTTGACACCCACTTTCCCCACGAGTATTTTGAGAAAGGCATCGAGTTTCTAGACTCTCATCCCTTGGTAGGTGTTGTGTCGGGCCAAATTGCAGGGAAGGAAAAGCGACATTTTCCGATGTTCACAGGAAAGATTGTTCGTTCCCAAGTCATACAGTCCATCGAAAAGTATTGGGATATATCTGTAGATTCGTTCATCAACATCAAAGCCATCAAAATGGGTTTTGATGTAGAGATTATGGATGATTTAGAGGTTGAGTCTAAACCGTCTCATCTTGTCAGCTCAGAAGGTAGGTTCAGAGCCGGACGCATTGCTTACTACGCGGGTGTGCGCCCGAGATATGCAATCGTCAAGGCTCTGACAAAGCGAGACTCGGATTTCCTCCGAGGATACTGGCAGGAATATCACCGAGGGACATGGAGATGTCAAGATGAGGATATCCGTGAGTACTATGACAAAGAGCTATATCGAAAGATCATGTCAGCTCTCAACAAGTTTCTGGGGTTGAATCTAAATAAAAGGGGAGTATCTCCCAAAGAAAGCTCACGAATCGTAACTAATAGCCTCAAGGAGGGCGGATAGTGACCGCAAAAATCATCGCGATTACTGAATATTACAATGAACGTGACAATATCGAGTCACTAGTAGTAAATATGGCAAGTCAGAGTATGGTTCCTGATTTATGGTTGTTAATAGATGACGGTAGTACAGATGATTCCACAGACCTGTTTCTGGACATGCTCAGTGAATATCCAATTCCCTATCAACTAGTGAAAATGCCACCAAAAGAATCCCCAGATGCAAATAGGAAAGGAGTCGCCTTCCAACATGTCGATATGCTTAATCCCGCAAAAGATGATGAAATAGGATTTGACTATCTGCTCAAAGTCGATGCCGATACCAAAATGCCTGAGCGGTATATCGAGTTTTGCGTTAGACTGTTGGAACGACTTCCAGAGGTGGGGGTGATGGCAGGGAGAATCAGAGGGGAAGAAGGAAGTGAAACTCCCATGGGAACCGGGAAATTCGTGAGGAGAGAAGTTGCTAGAAGAACAGCAGGTCAGTACTGGGATCTGGATCCTGATTCATTATGGAATCTGAAAGCCCTAAGCGCTGGATACGAGCTTCTTGTGCTAGAGGACGTCCTTGTAGAAGTAACCAGACCCACCAGAATGGTTTCTTCCTTGGGGCAGTTCAACTATGGCCGAAGAACGTACTATCTAGGATGGGGGCTGCCCGAAGCACTGATCTACGCGATTGTACTGTTCTTGAAGGATTACTACCCGTTAGCGTTCCTGAAAGGCTATATCGAAGAATGGACGAGGGGAAATTGGCATTGCCATAATTCAGTGGTTATTCATTTCTATAGCATGAGAAGAATGCTTATGAGGAAGGCCGGATTGATTCGCTCAAGAGATACAGGTGTTTGTGTTTCGGCAGATGTGAATCTTTCTAATCCTTCATGCATTGAGTCTTCGAAGCTTGACAGAATTGCTAGTAGAATAAGACGGAAACTAGAAGAAGAAGAGTGAACCAATTTTCGAATTGTATTTGAAGAAGGTGTTTTAAGTCCACTAGACACACTCTCAGAAGAAGGTCACGGAAATGCAAGTGGATAGACATGCACTTGAAATCGTCTTCCGGACTCTTGGGGAACGATTTCAAGAACACCCATTTGAATCGTCGCTCTATCCAAGAGGAATGCCAAACTATCCATTCGATGTAAGATGGAATGGTATTGCTGAAGAAAAAGAACCCAATTTCCAAGAAATTAACAGAATCTTTTCAGCGGCCATTCACGACTCCGTTGATGACTACGCCTCAGATAGCATCGGAGTGATGCTTTCAGGAGGTATCGACTCAGCCCTTCTTCTATATCTACTTAGAAGAGAATATCCGAATGCGGACATAACTGCCTATCATACTCATTGGGGGGAATCATTCGAAGAGGGAATCGAACTTGGAGGAGCTAAACGATCTGCCCGATTCGCCG
>WJIL01000149.1 GCA_014730275.1 Candidatus Lokiarchaeota archaeon
ATATCTTCAATTAGAAAGGGAAAACATCCAGGAAAATTGGGCGCGAACCTGCAAGCTCCTCTAAGCTCATCTGAATGGGTCCTTAGAGTGAGAACATGGTTCCGTTCTGAAGAAAGATATCTTCTGATTTGACCTGCAGGAAGTTGTTCCTCGTACTTCTCTCCAACTTCGTTTATCTCTTCTCGAGATATTTCCTGACAGGTACATTTGCATTCAGGTTCAATGGAAGCGAATGGAACGAAGTAGTGCCAAGATGTACCGACTATCTCAAAACCAAACTGTTTGTAAAGGCCTTGTGCTGCAGCGTTGAAATCTTGGGTGTACAGATGTACGCTTTCACAATCTCGCTCTCGAAACCAATTGAGTGCATATTTCATGAGGATTTTCCCATAACCCTGCCCCCGGTAGTCTTTCGCAACTCCAATGCGTTGAAGATGTCCTTCGTTGTCTCCAAACTCATTCAGAATAAGTACACCAATGATACTGCCGTTGACTTCTAGGCAATAGAACCCTTCTCTCTTCAATAGGTCTTGGAAACTCTTCTTGCTGGTCTCATTATTCGGGAATATCTCCACATCTAGTTTTTGGTACTTTTCCCAATCTTCGCTTGTCATTGATCGAATTGTATAGTCGGCGGTCAATTATGCTACCTTCTGCTATTGAGAATGTTTACAAAGGCTCATTGAAAAACTCGTGGTCAAATTTTCTAGACTATCAGCTGCGAAATGAGTTTCCAAAGACCGTGAAGCGCGTGAAATCAACCAACAGAGATCCCCAATTAGTATACTACGTGAACGCATTATGCATTCTCATCTAAGTAGAAATTCTTGCGAGTCAATCATCTAGGAAGTGTTCGAGCGGTAAAGTAGTACCGAACATTGGTGATTTCATCCGCGATTTTCTGCGTGGTGGGTGCACTGGGTGCTTCGCGAGATTATACTTGACGTACGCCTTGGATTCATCGACAAGTATGTGTACCTGACAGCAGCTTGTAAGAGCCCTGCCACCAAGCGGTAGCTTTGAATTGCTTTCGGAAAGGCCCGCGGTTATTACGGTTACAACTCCTTTTTGCAATGTGAAAGCCTGTAACCTATGTGCCATGTGGGTAATTTGACGCGTTCCTTCCTGCGTTATACCTTCCCGGTGGTATATATCGGCTAGACCTGGAACGATAAGGGTTCTAGCGGGAACCTGTTCAAAGAATTCTTCAAGCTTATTGGTTACAAGATCATACGTTTGTGATGAATTGAATGCCCGTGAGATGAAGACGCGATCCATGACATCCTCTGGATCTAGGTTTTTCCACAGACAGTAATCGGCAAGGGTCGCAACATCCATGATGTTGTTGCTGTCAATTATGATGACAGGAGCACCCAAGCCACCTTTGTCCTCTGATTGCTGTGCAGAAACAGCAATCTGGAGAACGTCATCACGCAGCACCTTGTCACCATAGAAAAGGTGCATAAGCCCGGCTTCAAGTCCTCCGCCAAGTAGTTTATCGAGCGTTTCGCTACCTGTACTTACGACCTTACTCGTTTTCTGATCTGCAGTTCGGAATGACATATTTCACACAGTAATGTTTACGAAGGTCTATTAAACTCGCCATGGACAAACAGTCCAGATTTGCCCAAGTAATTCAACAATCAATGCAACGGGCTCCGATGTGAGAAATAACGGCCTTCGCAGATGAATTCGTTCGTGATGCAAAAGGAATCATAAACACCAATAAACCACCAAGCCAGGCGGCGAGTCCTCATGACACTGAATCTCAAGTATTCAAAGAGGACGCATCTTGAGAAATACTATTTCTGACAGTTTTTATCACGGTATCGAAATCCTTCGCCGCTTCTTGTTTATTCGTAGCGTCGATCCTAAAGTCAATATTGGACTCCTGAATATGGACTGTGATGATGATTTTATGTGAGAAAACGTGGTAAATGACTGGTATCGAGATGAAAAACACTGCAATGCCAGCTAGCGGAAGTAATCCGATAAGTTCTCCTCTCAGAAAGAACGGAGTTAGAACGCCGAAAGCAGTTGCTATAATACCAGAAATTACTGACACGGTCAGATGTATTTGACACCACTCGTCCAACCAGCTCCGCTTCATTCTGATAGACTTTCGATTTCTTGCTAGGATTTCATACTGGCGACCATGTGGTGTCTCCAACCACACATCAATGTGGCTCTGTATATCCTCTCTACTCACAGACATGGGCAAATCAATCGTTTCTTCACCCACATACCGCATTGTGCATCATCATCCTATAATATAAGCCGATTAAAAGATAAAAGGTTTGGCTAGCTTAACAGCCTATTCTTGAGACAAATCAATCTCAAAACTGCATTCAATATCGCCATCCAGAACTGATTTAATCTTCTTGATCTTAAGTGGTCGGTCCAAGGCTACCTCCCAAGGCTGTTTCGTGAATCCAGCACTACAATGGCATAACATTGAGGATACATCAACATCGTCATCTAGAATGCTCTCGCGGGCCCAAGGGCAATGGCAATAGTAGTAACGCTTCATGCGCTCATCAGTTTCTTCCAAATATTCCTTGGACATGTATGGTATTTTGGTATGATATACGGTATTCGCTCTCAGTTCTCCGGATAAGATATCGAGGCGGCTTCTAACGAATTGAAGAACATCATCTGTGATTTCTTGGGTGTAGAAAAGAGTACCCTCATCTCTGTGTTTCTTTAGCTCTGTAAGGGCTTCCGTTCTTTTTCTCTTCACGTATTCCTCTAGAGAACCTGCATCAAGGAACTTCTGACGTTCTTTTTCATAGTGCTTTCGGGGTATTCCATGTGCGACATCAGCCAAAATCTTCTTGCACGTCTTACTGTCCGCTTCTCGCTCAAGCCTATTCACCACCATTTCAGCTAAACGGATCTTCTTAGAAGGCAATAGTCCGAGAGGTGGCAAACTAAGCCCTTTGAATACTCTATCTCTTACATCTTTTCCAGCATTCTTGGATATGCTCTCATAAAGAACATCCAAGACCTCTGCGCCATCAGTCAATTCAAGAATCCCGAGGTATGTCTTAAGGTTCCCCACAAAATATGCATATCTCGCAAGGGCATGGAAAACATCGTAGGTGTTATTTCCGTTTTCAATGAGAACGGTAGTGTATTGCCAAAGATCAGCTTCATCGGCAGATTCGAGTGTCTTCCCTCTGTCTCTCAGATACTCTTCATACCGCCGAACATATTCAACTGATTCCTCGATCGCTTCATTTGACAAATCTCTGCTATTCAAGAAATCGATGTAACCGCGCGTCTTCATGCTTCTGCAACTTGGGATAGTCTATCTTTTCGGGTAAATACTATCTGTTTGGAGCAAAATCCAAGATAGCTCGTTTCCTCAGTTGATTCACTCACTTAACTGTAAGAAACGGGTTGTCTGAAAGCATAAGACCCGGGTTGTTCCATTCGTCTTTACTATGAAGTTGCTTTTCTTGCTCTGATTGAATACATGAGTGGTAATTGGATGTCCGTGTCTTCGTAATACCAGTAACCATCATCACGCTGCTTGAGGAAAGGAAATGCCTGGAAACTAGCCATAGGAAACTCATGAAGATATTCTAGCCGGAGCCCAGCTTGGACAATTGATGTTATGATATCACCCATGCTATGAGCCCATTCATAGTCTACACATGCTTCAAATGCCTTGTCTGTTTCTGCGTATGAACCATCAACATCAAACTGGTACGGCTCAGGATTATGAAAATATGTGTGTTTCAGTTTGAAGCCATCGGGGTTTTCGTTGTCAAACATCCATATGACAGGGTGAAATTCAACAATGTAGAAGATTCCATCAGGGTTCAGAAAATGAGTCACAATCTCAGCCCATTTCCGTAGGTCAGGAAGCCAGCAGTGCACTCCGTAGGATGTGAAGACGATATCGAACTGTTCATCAAGTACATCCTGCAAATCATAGATGTTGGACTCGATAAACTGCGCATCTATCTCTGTCATCTCAGTGAGTCTGCGTGCAAGCTTGATTGCTTCACCCGAAAAGTCAACCCCAGTCACCTTTGCACCCAGGCGTGCCCAAGATAGCGTGTCTAACCCGAAGTGACATTGAAGATGCAACAACGTTTTGCCACTGACATCTCCCAGCTCACTCAATTCTACGGAATTTAGCGTGGACTCGCCATTGAGGAACTCTTTTGTCTTGTAAGTCTTGGAGTCGTAGTGCAGTTTGGCAAACTCGTCCCACATCTCTTGGTTGGCTTCGAAATACTTCTTCAGATGATTCATGAGCTGTCAAGAGAAAGTCTTCGTATAAATTCGTCTATGCTCTAGGAACCAGTGGATAAATGCCAATGTGAAGGAAAACACGCATCTCCATACCCGCCACACATTGCGGCATTTCATGATAGAAACTTCGGACCATTCGAGCGCAAAATCTATTCAGAAAGAACTACTATGCTTAAGAGCGTCAAAATATGATTGTATGCTGGTGAAGAGATGGTTAAGCACCCAAGATATCAGGCTCAAGATGTTGGACGCATGGAAGAGATTCCAAGGGCATTTCGGAGGTATTGCCCAGATTCATACCAGATTGAGCGTGTAGAACCAAAAAGAGACAAGCAGGTAATTGGCCCAATTCCAAGACCAACCTTCAGGATTCTGAATGAGCAAGGAAACCTAATGGCACATTTTCATCCATATGGGCATAGCGAGTGTCATGATGAAACCTTTAGGGAGATATATGAGAAGATGGCATCGGACATCGAGAAGGCTGGGATTTCTGCATTGAATCGCTATGAGAAGCAATCTGGGGAGTAACCATAGAATGACTTCTACCGGTTTGAGGAGAGTTTCCAATTTTACAGAACACCTGCTGATTATGAAAAGCTGGTGAAACAATGCTATTCAGCAAGAAACCCAGAAAGAATCCTTAAGCTGGTAGAACAGCTCTTTGCGAACTTCATATCTCTTCTAGAGGAAAATGGAGTCTATGCAAAGAAGTATTCCGAAGTTCAAACAATCCCGCTATGAGCAAACTGCATGTTTGTTCGCGCCTCAGTTCGAACGCAACATCTTTTCGTGCATATCGAAGATACAACATGAAAGTACGTGTTGCAGCTCTAACACTCAGCCGTACGTTTTCCAACCAGTATCTCAATGCTGCCGAACTTGTGCACCTGCCGATTTTCACCATCAAATTTGAATGCGTGAAGTCCGTGATACACAGTAGGAATCATGAGCACTTCAGGGTCATTCAACGGATCTGCTGTTTGGCCAATCATTAGATCACCGTATGTAGCAATAACATCGAATACAGCTGAGGGAAGGGATATTGTTGCTTTCGTGGCTTCAACATCCTCTGCTTCTGCGTAGTACTTACAGAAGAAACCCCAGAAACGAGGATAGAGCCCGACTGGCCCCATGATTTCGTTAATGGTAATCGGAACCAACAACAGTGGGTATCCGACCATATCCTCGTTCCATCTCAATTTCTCATAAGCCTTGGTTTGATTGACCGTCTTGATGGCGTTCATACACTGGAATACGAAGAGCTGCCATCGTGCCTGTTCGGGCCCCATCTCTTTTGGGTCCTCACAGTCCACATCTACTTCAGGATCCCAATCTAAATCTATAACAGGTAGCCTATCCTTCAACAGTTTCATACGAAGATCAGCATCTTGGGACATGGCCGCAATCTGGTCAAAAGAAAGGACTTCATCCGATTCTCTTCTTTCGGTCATTCCGTGTTCACAATCTCCTGCGATTCGTACCACTCAGGGAATCTATCTTATCCACCTTGGCCAGCTATGGCCGCATTCTCAGCCTGATTATGAAGGGTTTCTCTACTTCCTGAAAGGCTCCTGTACGGAGGAATAGCGCTCAGGCAATTCAGCAAAACTTCGAGATCATTATCGGCCCCGTGATCTTTGAGTAGCTCACATACTAGGTCTTTGTTCAAACCATTATGTTCACAGAACCTTTCGACGTATCTGTAAGGTCTGATTCGTCGCTCTTCCATGCATGTTCTTCTTCTGTCGAAGACTTCCACAAGATAGACCACGAGATCTCCGAATAATTTCGAAGAAGGAATACGTACAGGCTTCTCCACCGAGGCGTCAGTGTTTGACCATGAATCCACCATCATATCGCCTCACATATGGAAAGCACATCGGTCTCTGTCGTGAGTGGCACGGGTTTTGCCTGAAGATGATGAGTCCTCACACGCCGCTCAAAAGCAGAGCTGTTCATGCGATACAGAACTGTCGGGCCAATGGCACCGGTTTCTCGTGAACCACGAAACTCTGGATTTATTCGCTTCATAGCTTCTTCATAGGCAGTGACAAATTCTACGGCATCAACCGAATCCTGCTGGAACATCGCGGCTATGGCGTAGTGGCCTCTGCTCTCCTCGATGATTCCAACAACGCTGTAATCAAGGACCTCATACCCGGTCTTCTCTGCGGTCTGCTGAATCGCTTTCGCAACCTGGTCTTCGGTGATCTTCTCACCTGCAAGGTTGACAACGTTTTCGCATCTACCGATAGAGCGGATGGTATAGGGGTCTATACTCTCGAAGGTCACCATGTCGCCGATACGGTAGCGATAGTAGCCTTGCACATTGGTGATAACTATCTCATACCGATTGCCGGCTTTGACATCGCTGAGTGGTATGACATCTGGGTTTTCCTGACTAGCCTGATCCTCTGGAATGAACTCGAAGTAGTTCGTGTTGGTAAAAAGCTGCATGCCTTCTAGGTCAGAGAGAAGCTGCCCAGCAAAGACACCTTCAGATGCACCATACAAGTTCCATAGGGTTACGTTCGGGAGGGTTTTGCTAATCCATTCTCTGTATGGGTCAGGATCGATGCCTGATGCCAAGAGTAGCCGCAGGTTCGGCCAGAGCTCTCCCACATCAAGTGTGCCATCGTCTCGAAGGGCATCCCGTATCCTAGATTCGTGTTTGGTGCCAGCAAGTCTGTCAAGCAACCACGGGCCGTACTGATTCTGCATCCTCCGGACAAGCGCTAGAGAGAGCGTTGTTATGCCTTGGATTCCCGTCACGTCACGCGTTGCCATGAGTTCAGCATACGTCCGCATCTTGCGATCCATATCATCGATATTGAACACGTCTTCGCCGGGTTCTATCAGCCGCTGGAACAGTGGGTTCTGATTTCTGGCATAGACGCCTGTTGCGTATCCCACTTTCACGCCGTTGATACTGCCAAGGTCAGGAGCTGCACCAAAGGTGATCAGTGTACCATCAACAATCTTGGGATTCTCAGGTTCAGCGTTCATGAATGCCATCCAGGCAAGTGCAGTTACGCTGCTTACGTCCTCAAGTCCCTTCTTGGTGGCCGGTAGTTTCTTCGGTTTCCCGGCGGAGCCTGAAGTCTTTAGGTACCAGTAAACAGGATCCTTGGTCAAGATGCCGCCGTTTGGGTCATCATACGTTAGATCAAAATACGGCTTCATGCTTCTGTAGTCTGACAGCGGAACCTTCTGTCTGAATTCATCGGGTGTTGTTATCTCATCAAAGCAATATCGTCTGCCAACGAGTGTATCTTTGTGGCGATCCAGAATCGACATGAGTTTCTCTTCACTCAGCTCTATGGACTTGTCGAGTACCTCATCGATACTTTTCTCCTTGCGTTTCGCATAGAACGAAACAAGCCTTCGCATTATTGACATCTGTCTTTTTCCTCCGATAGCCGCAGACACAATAGTCCGAGACTATCAGGATGAGAGATACAATGTTTAGTATAAGAGCTACGTCAACCACACCTAGGATATATGAAAGGTTATCTAGACGTTTTGAACTATGATAACCACTCCAACATATTCATTCTTCTTCTAAGTTCTTCAAAAATCGTATAAAGTTCTCATATTGCTTATATTGAAATCGCTTGGCCGTGTTTTCCCGCTTTTTGGCTGAAAATGGGATGTTTTTGCAGACAAAGTGCAATTTCAAGG
>WJIL01000150.1 GCA_014730275.1 Candidatus Lokiarchaeota archaeon
GACTTCGGCACTCGCTTCAGGCTCATTTTCCTTGGCACCGTCATCCACCTGCTCCTCGACCTCACGATGCACCCCTGGCCCGAGCGTGCACAAAGACGAACATCACGGAGCCAAAGCATACAGGGAGCTAGACTTTTCCGCATCAGCGCGAAACGAGACCAACTTACTCGACCCTTCTATGTTCCACCCTTCCCATGCCCAGCGTCACCGCCACACCGAGTCGTCACCCCGGTCAAGCACAGGCTTTGTCTGCCATCATCAGGACACGGCCCTTCCAGCAGTCGCGGCTTCTTGCTCCTGTCGATTCCCCGGCACATCACACCGGCGACAGCGAGATTTCCCACAGCTTTTACCACGGTGCGAGAATCATCACCCATCCAGGCATTGTCGCCGCCGCCTGAACGACCCACACGGGCAAGGTGAACCACCGCGGACTCTCCAAGGATGATGAGTCCTTTCATGGAGAGTAGGACTTCTGGTTAGCGGACCGAATCCACCTTCCAGCCTTCGGGGCTGGGTTTTTCTCCCTGAGGAGTGACCCACCGCCCTAGTCCGTGTGGCAGGCAGTCCGCGCGTCACCTATTAGGCACCACACCTACGAATGTGCCGAAAATGCCCTCACAAAGAGAACTATTTCATTCATTCACATTTTGAGATTTCAGAATACTACTGTAGTGACGACCACTCATATCAGATGAAGGGAAGTCTGGGAGCTCTATTCCCTGGTAATATCACGTATGTCTACTTCGGACAATCTTTTTTGGATCACGTGGAACACCTTGCCTTATCTGAATGTTCTTGAGATATTTCACATTTCACGGCTTAGCACCAGCTTGTCTTACAGCCGTTGAAGGGGATTTTTTCGCAATGAATGCCCTGCTGCCCGGTCTTTATGGCACTGGGCCTATACTGCGCCTACTAGGATCCCCGCTTATTTTGCTAATAAGTTGGCAGATTCGTATCTCATTCTGGCGGTATGATTCGTATCATGTTGTCGTTGTTTGAAGGCCAACTTCTCGATTACACTGTTCTCTTAATACTGATTTTGGTTCGAAATATCGTTCACAGATACTTCAAGTCAATCGTAGCATTCTTGATTATGGCAGTATGTAATCATAGACACGTTTTAGATTGAATTAAATAGGGAAATCATAGAATCATTCATGGTGTGGTGAATATGACTGAGGACATCGAACCTGATGACCTATCTGTCGAGTTTTGGGATAAACTTGCAGAACTCGACAGGAAGACTCTGGAATCTGCCACGAAAAAAGTTCCGGAGCTGCTCAAGACGAGCGAATTGATGCTTTATAGTACACACAAACAGACGCGTGTGGCGGTATCCAAGCATGTAAATGAGAAGGATGCGCAGAATATCACGCGCGTCTTGAATCTTGCTGCAATGTATATTTCAGCTCGTGAACTGGACATGGAAGATCACTTTGAAAAGGAGATTCCTGAGGAGCATCGGGACCACATACTCTCACTAATTGAGATATTGAAGAAGGATGATTCTTTTCCAACGATATACTACAGATTATCTCGTATCAAGGGGTTTGTAGTTCCTCCCCTGTACGTAAGGAGACTCAAACTGGGACCAAGAGAGAACCTACCTAGTGCGCAGTTCTTTGAATTAGTGATGAGGCGCATGGATTCTAACGGTGAAATCAACAATATTACGCTAGAAATGGATTCTTACGAGATTCGTGCACTCATCGAAGAATTAAGAGATTTACTCGATAATTAGGGGTGTTTTGGATGCCACTGTTGAAGGAGCTTGTCGAATATGAAGAACCGCTTGAAGTCCCAACTAAATACGAGGGCGTATACATCTCAGAATTCAAACGCTTTTCAGAAGACATTGAAGATTCAGTATTAAGAAAAATGCGTGGTGCCGCAGAGCATTTGAAAACCTCTAGTACCTTTCCTGTGAGATCTTTTGAGGGGAGCTTGGAAAAACCCTATCGTGGAGTGAAATTTAGGATGGGGGACAGAAAGGAGCTATTTGGCACTAGACGTAGATTGGAACCAGAATCCAATATGGAGGGGCTTATGAATTTGCACAATCTGTTCAGTAGAGCAGTTCATTCAGATAACGAATGGCGAGTGATGAAACTGAATACTTTCTCTCCTTTCAATGAAATTTCAATACCAACTGCAACTGCAAAGTTCCAAGTGATTTGGAATGAAGATGTTAAAGACTACTTGGAAGAAGATACTGAGATGGACGCTGTCCTGAAGGAAACGGTCGATGACATTGTTCGTTACGGAGAAAGAGCAGAGGGTTTGATGGGTGTTCAAATTCGTTTCCTTAGAGATCCAGACGATCCCACTAAAGCTATAATGCTAGAAATCCAGCATGATTCTTCAGTATCGAAATCAGAGCTAAAGGAGCATAAGAAGCGGATGCGGTCCCAGCTCACAGAGAACGCAAAGCGCTTGACATCAAGGCGTGAGGAGTATATAAGAATCCGTGCTGCATTAAATGTGATTACGCGTGGGGTATAGGATGTCTCCAAGGTGGGTTTTCAATCCAAAAGACTTTCGCCGAATCTGCGACCTGCTGATGAACTCACATGAAGACAGCAATTCCGAATGCTATTTTCGAACCGTTATGAACAGGTCATATCTGATGGCTCTTCAAGTGACAGCAGCCCACATACTACAGAAGGGAGCGCATTTGCCCTCCGACCATACGTATTACGGGGTGGTGAAGGAGAAGATGCTTGTCTTAGGAGCAGATCCTGAGATGAAAGACAAGCTTTCTGATCTCCAAGAGTTGAGAGCTGACGCTGACTATTGTTACTGCAAACACCTAGGCAGAAATGATGCCATTGAGGCGATAAGCCTAGCTAGAGACATAATATCACATATGGATACACTCTATCCAGGAGCTAAGCTCTAACATCATTCCTCCCTCTATTCTCTTTCACTTTGATTTTGAATCGGCTTGGTATGAATACAGGAAATTGGGATGCACGCCTGCCGATGAGTTAGCTTCCTCAATAGAGAATAAAAGATTCCGGAGAGTATTGGATAAGCATCCCAGAGAACAAATACGAGGTTTCTATTCTCGGCTTGAACGTCTGTTGAAACATGCAATTCCTCTCAATGAATCCGTGGTATCAGATTCCAGTAGCAAGCAACAAGCATGGATTAAGAGTCGCAACGATTTGCTTGCAAAGCTGGGAGAACTAGCAGCTATTGGCGGAGTAAGTGGGAGTTTCGAAAGCCTTGCCGCAGAATTGTACAATTACGATGGGGAAATCTGCTGGTTAGGATCTGGTCCTCCTGAGTGTCCAGAGAGTATTTCAAAATCCGTTAACAATTTCAAGGATTCTGTTGACTCAGCGCTTTCTGATGTTGAATCTATATTAGGAGAACTTACAACTGAACCGTGAGATACCCTTAACACCTTTTGCTAACATCTTCAGAGGCTTGCAGGGATAGAAAACAAACTGGCTGCAGAGACCTCTAACACAGCAATGAGAAACGAGAAAGCTCTATGTCGGGAGAGTCGGAAGGATAAGGCGAACCACCGCGGACTCTCCGGGGATGATGAGTCCCTTCATGGAGAGCAGGACTTCTGGTTAGCGGACCGAATCCACCTTCCAGCCTTCGGGGCTGGGTTCTTCTCCGCGAGGAGTGACCCACCGCCCTAGTCCGTGTGGCAGGCAGTCCGCGCGTCACCTATTAGGCACCACACCCAAGAATGCGGCGAAAATCGTCCTGAGATACCAGCAATTTCCTAGGGCATTTGTCTCGAACTGAAAGGCAGCCTATGCGGTCCATCACCCGGATTCCATCACAAGGATATCAGATCTTTTGCTGTGAGGACACTACCATTCTTGGTTAGGAGCAAAATGGCTTTGGTTGGGAGATTCAATCACTGACGTAAAGATTCAACTTATGAGAAATAGTAGAAGAAGCATGAGGAATGAAGGATGAAAACCGTGCAGATTGAAATCAGCGATGAGGAGCGCGCTATTCTGGTCAGCAGGGCGAAGCAAGCAGGCAAGAGCTTGGAAGAGCTACTTCGATCACTCATTCGGTCCTATCTTTCGTCCGCGAAAGTCAACCCAAATGAATCGTTCTTCGACCTGAAATTTGAGGGCAAGAAGGGAGAACGAGGCTCTGTGAACCATGACACAGCTCTCTATGGCGCTCATGATTGAAATGGATTTCCATTCTCTTCCAAATAGACTCGATTACCCAAAAACCTATTAATTTAACAATTGTTCATTGAACTATGACTCACCTCATAATCCTAAATGATCCGCCATATGGTACTGAGCGCTCGTATAATGGA
>WJIL01000151.1 GCA_014730275.1 Candidatus Lokiarchaeota archaeon
GGCTTTGGTCTTGGGTTAAGCGTTGTTTCAAGATTACTCGATAGATACAACGGATATTTTTGGCTAAGCAATCGTATTCCAAATGATCCGAAACAGGGAACCACAGCGAATATAATCCTACGCCTAGCAACTTAAAGTAACGCGGCCCGCACTTGTAAAATCTTCACGATATGGCTGAGCTATGTTTAGGAGCAAGTCATAAAGAGTATTATAAGATGAATCAGATACGGGGAAAGCGAAATATCATTATGATGAATGAGACTGATATTGGATAATAGAATATTTGGCATGTCTCATATTGCCATTCATATCCTAGATAGGTGATTCTAATGGACAAGGATCAGGTCATCTCCCGTGTAAAATCAACACTCGAATCTGATCAGAAAATCCAAGCAATCTATCTTTTTGGTTCCCACGCAACCAACACTGTCAATCCGATGAGCGATATCGATATCGCAGTCTTGCTTGATGAAGAAATGGTTCAAGATATGGTTGAGATTTACTGGAAATTATTGCGCCGCATCTCAGATGCTTTGCATACCGATAGACTGGACCTTGTCATACTCAATGAATCAGAACCTGCTTTGAAATTCAATGTTATCAAAGATGGGATTCTCGTCTATGACAGGGATTCTGTTGCTCGTGTTCGATTTGAAAGAAGAACTATTAACGAATATCTAGATATGCAGTACATCTGGAAGTATTACGACGCTCAACTCAAAAAGAGATTACTGGAGGATGCTAGTGGTGATTGATTCTCAAATCGTGTCATCCCGCCTTTCAACTATTGAGCAATATCTGGACCGTCTGGAAAGAATAAGAAAAGAAGGCAGAAAAGCATACATGGGAGATTTTGATAGGCGCTTAATAGCTGAACGGGCACTTCACATAGCCATTGAAGCGTGTATTGATATTTCCAATCACATAATCTCGTCTCGAGGATACAGAAAGCCCCAAGACTATGCCGATGTCTTCAAGGTGTTGGAAGAGAACGATGTTATTGAATCGAGCTTGAGCAATCGCTTGATGGATATGGCAAGATTTCGTCATAGACTCGTTCATCTCTATTCGACATTGGACAACAAAGTAGTATTCTCGATACTCAAAGAGAACCTGCAAGACATAAGGGACTTTGCCGCTTCAGTAGCAGAGTTGCTCTGATTGTTATGCTTCAATAGAGTGAAAGCTGTTCCAACCATTTGATTTGATAATTGCTCGTTTACCTAAGGAAGTTAGCATTCAAAACAAATCCGACCAGTGTGTTTTTCTATACGGAGGTACACTGTAAACCCGTAATTACACCTGGAGTGGAGACAAATTGTCAGATCGAGAATTTAGCGACGAAATTGGAGAACCTACTGCTGATGAAGAAGAACCGGAAATCTCAGAAACGTTGCCTGAGGGCGGAGAAGAAGCCAAGAAAACCGAAACAGATGAAATAGTGGATATAAGCGATGAAGAGATGGAAGCTTACTCTCTTATCATCACACTGGGTAATATAACCAAGGGTGATCTAGCCCTGTTGCTTCGGGAGCAAAGTCTAGACGATACAGAACGAATTCTTCAGAATCTGAAAGAGAGGGAGATGATTGTTGAGTTACCAGGAATCATTACACGGTATCAAGCAGTTCCCCCATTTGAAGGCTTAGCTCAAGAAGTGAGTCAAATCGGAAATCGTATTGAATCGCTGAGAATGGAGCTCAAGGAGCAAATCAGGTCTGCATCTACGCAGGTACGTGATGCGCTCTTGGACCTCACCTCTGGAACCCTAGAAACCACCAAATCGAAAGAGGCTGAAATACGCAAATCGAAACAGGCAGGCCTCGGCCGTTTTGATTCCGTGCTCGTAGACCTAAGAACAGAGAGGGAATCGACGCAGGCAGATTTCAGTACTGAAATGAGCGAGCTATCGTCTTCATGGAGTCAGAGCAGCATATCACAATTAGAATCGGTTTTGACAGAATCCACATCCAAACTAACATCTTTCAAGAACGAGGTTAATGCTGAATTAGCGGGCATTCAATCTGACACAAAGGACAACCTCCAAGCCTTGAATTCAAATCTTAGCAGTGCTGTAGCAAATCAGGTATCCAATTCAGTTTCAAACATCAATAACCAAATCAACAATCTCCAAGAGGTCGCCAGTTCTCAATCTGATACTCTAACAGCAAGTCTAACAAATATCGAAAACAGCTTGCAGAGCGCAATTCAGGATTCTAAGCAAGAATCCAGCGACTCACTGAGAAAGGCTTCGAATGAATTAAGCACCAACCTAGAAACCACAGAGGAGCAAATGGAGACCTCCGTTCAGGAGACGGTGCAGTCTCTCAGAAAGAGCTATGATGCTCTCCAGACCCAAATGGTTTCTGCAATTAGAGAGAGAAACACTCACGAAGAAGCCATCTTCGATAGGCATTCACAGGCACTTGATGATTCAGTCGCATCCTTCTCATCATCAAAAGACCAGGCTGTATCAAACATGAGAAGCTCACTAGACAGTGCCACCTCTGAATTCTCATCTTCAGCAAAGAACACTATCGATATGATTTCTGAGCAGACGGCGTCTATGAATAACAGGGTCAGGTCACTTACAGATTCCACTCTCGATTCTATGCAGAGAATTGCATCAAATGCAGTCCAGAAATCCTATGATACATTGGATGGATACTCTACGGAAAACCTGGAAGAAACCAAACAGTCGCTAGTACAGCAAGAGCAACAGATTAGGAATGCCATCCAAACAGCGGGAACCAATATCAATACACTAAATCGCGAATCACTGGATATGACTACAGGACTATTAGAAAACTACAGATCTGCAATCACTCTCAATCTCAAACAAACTCTGGAATCAGCAAATAGTGACTTGGAAGAAGTAACGCAAGAGACGGTTGCTGACCTAGAGTCGTTAGCACAGACTATGCAGCAAGAAGTAATGGGAATAATTAATCGAGCGAAATCAAAAACTAAGGAAATGAGCTCCCGAGCAACCGAGCAAATGAGCTCCTCGTTAGAATCGCATATAGCAAACATAGAATCTGAAATGTCAAATCATATCACAGAATCTCGAAACAAACATGATGAACTCACCAACAGCATAGATAGTAGAATCGAAGTTGAGATTGCATCAAGTTCGGATATGTTTGAAGACATTCGTACAAAAATGTCCTCCAGCCATGAACGATTTCTTGAAAAAAGCGATCAAGTACGAAGAACAGTACTTGGAAATCTTGATGCGAAGCTGGGAGAACAGAAAGAATCTGCAGGGAGCTCACTGGACCAAGCTGTTGAAGAAACCAATCAGTTGCTTACAACGCTACATCAAAGCCTAGATGAAAGCGTACAGAAGATGGACAATGCAGGAAAAGCAGTCAGTTCATCTCTTCAGCGCTCTACTGAGCAACTCACCCAAGAGCATCAGAGTGCCAAAGCAGAATTCATAGAGACAACCAGAAATGAATTGTCGGCCGAGTCAGAATCACTAATAGGTCGCATTGGAACACTTACTTCTGAAGGGAAAACTGAGGCACAGAATAAAGCAAATCTTGCTATGAATTCCTTCACAGAATCACTCGAATTGATACAGGGCAGAAGCTCTTCCGAAATCGACAATTCATTGCTGACAATGGAATCAGAATTAGACACGATTTCTGAAGAACTGTCTAACGAATTAGCTGGTGCTCGAGCGAATACGAAATCGAGCTTTGTAACTGCTACTAACGAAATTGTCAGCCTATTGGAAGAGACCAACTCCGTTCTATCCGAGCAGAAAACAGCTATGCAGACGAAAGTAAATGATACAATCGCAACTTCGCTCAAGGGTAACAAGGCAAGACTGGAATCAGGCAAGATGGCTATCGAATCATCAACTGAGAATATCCAGAATGAAATGGAGACGGCTGAAAACAGACTTCGCACAGCTATCTCATCAGCAGGCAATCAAATCACTTCCAAGGCTGCAGCTGGCTTATCTGAATCGCTTGAGAGTGCTTCAAACACAGTTGAAGAACTTGTTCAGAACACACGCAGAGACACAGAGAAGAGCTACGACGATCTACTCGGACATGTGTCAAGCATGAAGGCAAGCCTGACGAATATCGTTCAGAAACTCGAGGAAAGCCCAATGATAGGCCTGACTGCAGAAACCTTGGATGAGGCATTTGCTGCTCCTGCCGGGGAGGAAATCGACGCAACTCAGGTTGCAGAGAGCCTATCCACGATTTGGGAACGACTTGGATCTACCGAGTTCCCAGGTGCAAAGAAAACATGGAACGTCGTAACCCGAAAAGCAATACTCGCACACATGCAAGATATGCTTTCTAGAGCGAAATCTAAGGTTACCATGATTCTACCCAAAGCAATGGACATTCCAACGGAGTTTCTCAAAGAACTGAAGTCGAGTATCGGTGTTGAGCTTGTTGTGACCGAGTCGCCACAGTTGAGTGAGAAAGCACGCCCGATAGTTGGCCGTGGAAACATCAGAGTGCGAAGCAGATCCGAGAAAGATGTCTATGCGTGTGTCCGTGATAGCGAGGAGGTTCTTCTTGCTCCTGCTACCGCCGAAGATAGTCATACTATCGGCTTCGTTTCAGAGGAAGATGGCTTTGTTCGTTTCGTGATGAGTATCGTTGGACCGATTTTCCAAGCCAGAACCAATTTGCTCAAGGCTGAAGATCTCTAGGCAAAGTAACAAGAGTATCATTTAGAACCAAAATCTAAATGCAATAATGGATCTACAGAGACTTGCCGAGGAATAGCTTTCTGATACCGTCGGGTAAACGATCAAAGACACCAAAGGTCTCATACCCTAAAGCATGATAGAACTGCGGAGCCTGAAACGAATAAGTGGAAGTGAATGCAGATATGCATCCATTCTCTTTGGCAATTCTCTCAGCTTCCTTCACGAGAGTTTTGCCATAGCCGTGTCCTCTGTGTTTCTCATTAACCCATAGATGACGAATGTACAGGCTTCTGTAGATTGCTTGTCCGAAAAGCGCTCCCACCGCCTGATTGTCCTCATTTCTCAGTGCTAAGCATATCGGTTCTCCTGGGTCCGATGATAGCCCATTGGATTTCTCTAAGTTATACTGACCTAATTTGGTAAGTAGATCTTCCTCCTCCTTTTCGTCTAGGCCATATGTTATCTTAAGTTCATAACGTTCCTTTGGATTAGTCATTTGTTGCTCCACCCTTGGAAGGAATGCAAGATGAGGTGAATCTTACATTTGGCATCGTCTTTTTATTTTGAAGCAAATATGTACTCATTTTGCGAGATTTCTAGTCCTCCCATTTTTCTGGAAATGTTTCGATCACGGACTTGATTCGCTTACGAACTGCAACTGCTAGAACTCCAATGATTCCCAAGCCTCCACCGAGTGGAATCGCTGTTTCAGACATTGGTATGTTAATTGGCGGAGATCTAATTGAGAACGATATACTTATCGAACCATTCTCAACGGCAGGAAGACCAGTCAGAGTGAGATTGAGAAAATGTTCCCCAATTTTGGTTGGCGAAAATACAACTTCAATGGAGGACATCCGCGAGGTGGATCCGGTGATAGTCTTTACCAAGTTGCCTTCCGGTCCGTATAGCTCACCCATCATCCGGAAAGAGCTGTTTTCACGGGCGCCAGCAATCACAAGCGTGATATTGGCCTTGCATTCTGCTCCTAGATAGGGTTCAGACAAACCATTCAAAGAAGCGCTTATTTCGGGCAAAAGCCTCACTTGACCTTCAATTGAACAAGGATTGTTAATCTCCGAACCTCGATAGGAAACGACGACATCGTAGTTCCCGGCATACTCGAGATTGAATGAAATCTTAGCTGAACCCACCCAGTCAGTCGTAAGAGTTCGTACAGCCACGATTTGGCTTTCGTATAGAATCTTGATGTCAATAGAGGCATCTGCGATTTTGTGATTCTCTCTAGCCAGTCGTACTGACAGTTTGAATTCCTCGTCGTAGTAAGCGCTCTCTGTGAGGTCGGAGAATGTTAGAGATGTAGCGTAACGAGAAAGAACCACAATAGAAAGCTCACATGCCTGTCGGAATTCTGTACCTGCGTATGAAAAAGCAAGTGTGTAATTCCCGGCCACTCTCGGCGTCCAGTTTATCGTGGGTGGTCCTTCGGCTAAGTCGATAGGAGTACTTGTTGAAAGGGAATTGCCGTATATCTCCGCGGCATCTGGATTGTATAGGCTCACTCGGATAGATCCGTCATTTATTGTTTCGTTCATAGAATCAATGACCATAACAGTCAGGCTATGTTCTTCTCGAAGGTTACCAGATAACTGCTGGTTGACCGGAATTATGCTCGTCATCGTACTCACTTCGAACTCGAATACGTTGTTATCTCCGAGCCTCAGCGCCGTCTCTTCAAACATGGCAGTTAGCTGATAGGAGCCACAGCCAAGGCCAAACAAAGACAGTTGGATGCTCTCCACCTTCAGTATTGTGCGGTTTTTCAAATTGACAAGCCCATTGGGACCTTCTAGCTCGTAGTAGAGACCTTCCAGATCAGACATTGTGTCTGCTCCCTCGTCGAGTACCTGGATTGTAAGATTAGCATGGCTAGACCTATCTGCCGTCATAGGACCGTCTATAGTAATCTCCGTCGTACCCCGCACGAAGACCACTATGGTACTGCTACTAGGATGGTAGTGGTCCGTTCCTAGGAATTGGAAGATAATCGTATGATTGCCTGCTCTCGTGAATGCAATGCTAACATTCTCTGGACGATGGCTATATTGCTCAATTTCATCACTGAAAACAAGTCCGTTCTCTTCATGATACACGTTGTATGCAATATCCCGCCCTTCGAGCGGTATACCTCCGGAATCAATAAGCAGCAGACTCAGGTTCAATGGAGTAACTCCAGCTATGACATCGTTTTGATCAAGCATCTCAACCTGAATCTCAGTTCCGTATCGAACATCCACTTCAACACTTGATTCCTTCTGAAGGTAGGCTCCGAGTCCTTCAAATCGTACAAACACCTGCCATAGCCCCTCTTCTTCCAAGATGCTGCTATGTTCAACATAGCCAGTAGAATTCGTAGTCAGTGTCACCTCATTCGAGATAGAGGGCCCACTAAGTTCTATGACGAGATTCATGTTAGCCAAAGCATGTCCTTGCTTATCGGTCAGCTTTGCCGAAAGATGCAGTGTGTCACCGACCTCCAAGTCTTGAGAGCAATTGATACTGACAGAGGTACGAGAGTATATCATCAACATGGATTCATTCTCGAATCCGTATACGAGAGCTGACCCTGCGAAAGATATGCTGAGGGTATGATATCCATGTTCTTCTGAAGTGAAGCCAAATTCCGCTATTCCTTCCGATACAGTAAGTGAAAGCTGGCCCAACCACCCCCCTAAATCGACGGTCTCTCCATATGGATTTATCAATTCGATATCGAGGTTGATAGCGTCAATTGGAGTATCTAGCTCGCTATAGACACTAAGACAGATGTTCGTCTGTTCATCTGAGACTGGGTTGGTTACATCTAAAGATACCTTGGCTTCTGTTTTGACAGTTAGCTGTTTCTGCGATTCACCGCCGACCAAGTACTGGTTGTCTTCGGGCCGCGCTCGAAGAATAATATTCCCACAGGCATCATCAGCCAAATAGGAAACAATCGCCATACCAGAATCGTTGGTATCGATTTGCAGCGTCCATAATGGAATCAGGTTCATGTCAAGGGCTTCGAAGATGACCGAAACACCACTTGTCTCTGTTTGGCCAGTGAGGTTATACATAGCCTCAACTGTAGCATACACATCACAGGAAGTTGTGTTGAGATGGAGCAAACCCTCAATTTCAGCCATAACAGAAATCGTACTGATAGTAGTATTCTCTAGGTAGTAATTGCCGCCTGCATGGACTAGGGTTAGAGTAGCAAGACCTCGTTGATCTGGTGTCCAGTGAACATGCTTGTAATCAGTCCCTGACAGCAAGTTCGCTTCAAAAACTACCTCGCCTTGCATCTCTATAGTGATAGTCAAACTGCGATTAGGAATGGCAGCATCTAGTGCATCTAGGACCAACATACTCAACTGTGTATCCTGACCAACCAAGCATGTCCAATCGTGCTCGAGAACAAGAGTTGGAACAACTTGAACTCGCTGCACGAAACTATCTGTATCTGAAGCATTCAGCTGTGATCCTGTATATGTAGCGATGATTTGAAAGTCACCGACTTCATCAAACTGATAGGCGTAGACAAATTCGCCCTGCTCACCGGCAATAAGATTTGCACTACTGATTTCTCCAATACCACTCTGAATTATGACAAGCTCGATGTGTTGTCCGACCAATGGTTCATCTGCCCAATCAGAAAGGTCGCCCACAATGCCAAGGGTCGTTCCTTGACTAATTGGCATTCCGGAATTCTGCAGACTGAGCTGAGATATTCCAAATACCTGTGAATCAAGAGTGTCTGAACATTTTAGAAGATAATCTTGCTTGTCGGTACTGATTTCAATGGCAACGGTCCCAGGTTCATTGAGGTATACTTCAAGCGCTATACTGCCTGTTTGAGACGTCGAATCTGTTACATTCATGATTTGCATGCCATTCAGGAAAACCATGACTTCGATTTCGATACCTTCCAGGTTTTGGTTATACGAATCAGACAGATGGACTGCAAACTGGTTGTTCAAGGGGGCAAGTGGATCCTCTTGCCACTGAATATCTACTGTGATTTCATCAAACACCTCAACCGCCATGCTGGAGTTCGCGGCTTCATACACACCTTGTCTAGCTGATGAGGTTTCGATGGTGGAGACACCTCTGATCTTTGGATTCCATGCAAAACTCGCACTACCCTCATTCGTTGTTGCAGACCAGTGAATAGATGTTCCATTAGGAAGGATAATCACTGCGGATATTTCTAGACCATCCACTGGCTCAGAAAGATGGTTTTCGGCGTAGATTATCAGGTCGTATTCGTTTCCACAGAGCAAGTCATCAGGGATATCCATTGAGAGGGTTACAGGAATTCTCGCAGTTAAGTCAACATCACTAGAAGCATCCCCCCGCGAAACACTTCCATCGAAACTGGCATTGATGCGATAGTCACCTGCAGTGCTAGGGCTCCAGGTCAAAGAAACCATCGCAGATGAATTGGTCAGCAAATCATCTTGGTATACTATGCTAGAAGGCAAGTAGGTGATTGCGATAGATACCACTTGATTAACAAGTGGGCTCGAATTGGAATCCTCTAGAAGGACAACAATCTGGAGATCATCAGTTATCAACACCGAGGAATGCATTGGAGATAAGAAGGTAATATTGCTTGACGAGAAGGAGATAAATCTTGATTGGGTGTTAGATCCTTCCACGAAATCGGCTCCCTCGAAAATCGCTTCTACAGAATAGTTTCCATTCTCGTAGAGGCCAATTACTAGTGAAACATGGCCAGTCGAATTCGTTTCAAGATTCCATTCTGAAACCTCATTTGAGGGAGAGAGTACCTCTACTGAAACCCAGAAGCCGCTTAGCGGAATGCCCTCTTCTGAGATGAGTTGCGCAGTTAGAGTCGCTTCACGGTATTGGTCATATTCATCCTGTATGTGCCAACCTAACGAGCTCTCTTCATAGACGAGCATCTTCCCTTGGGTTTCGGTTCCCTCTATGCTTCCATTGTTCCAAGTGCACAGATCATATGTGTAATTCCCACGCCCGGTGGGAATCCACTCAAAGGAGTTTCCAGAAAGAGCAGAAATCATGTTGTCAGTATGGACAGTAACATCGTTTGAATCCAGAATCTCCAGTGTTACGTTTTGGCCCTCAACGGGTGTTCCGTTACAGCTGAATGTTAGAGAGTACGCTATGATGACTGGCTCATTTATCCCAGCATCTAGGATGTCGGAAGATTCTAAATCTGTGGATATTGGTTCAATAATAGAGACCTCTTCTGTTAGAACCAGCTGTTCACAATGCTCTCTTTCAAGAGTTACTGCCAGAGTGTAGTTTCCTTCTGAATAGTCCAAAGTTGATACTTCAAAATCAAATGGCGATAGTCTGTTTGCATAGAATGATTCCTCATTGAATGTCGCATTGTGTAGAGAGACAGTAACATTCGTGACCCCGGCATCACATCCGGTTGAAAGCTGCCAACTGACAGTCCCCGATAGGATATATCCCTGAAGGATCTCAGAAGAACCAATATCAAGGAATCCAGTAAGATTTCCACTCACAGTAACTTGTTCCACAGAGAAAGCTCTTACAGCAGCATAGTCTGTCACAGCTACAGTCACATTCAGAGGGCCTAATGCAGATTTGTCATCCGGGACAGCAATGTAGATTACATCATTGGAAGATACATTTTCGAAAGTAGTCCAATCACCAAAAGCATTGACTCTGACAGTGTGCTGTGTCAAATTTGAAGTGATAGCCAAATCGATTGCAAGCGAGTCTCCTGGTGATGCAGTTTCTGCAATCGAAGTTACTAACCTCGTTCCGGACACATTGACCAGGTCAAGTCTGATACCAAGAGTTGAAACCAACTCAAGTACGTCAGCTGTAAAGATTGGTTGCCACAGTTCACTAGTATTGAACCAGCCTTCACCGAAAGAATCCTCAAGCGCATCCATAACAGCTGTCATATTGACAGAGTTAAGATCAACATCAAAGGAGCTCGAATTGAGCAGGGCCAAGGTTGCAACATCATTACTCAGTGACCAGAAATCATCATACTGCAAACGGTTTTCGATTTCAGTCTCTATCTCTTCTGCCATGGTCGAGGTAATCAATCCAATGCGCAAGGCAGCGCGAGTTGATAGGAAATCAACAGCTGATGGCTCATTGCAGTATGGCCTGATGGTCCAATCGTGGCTTGACCATGAACCGCCATCATACTCAGAAAGAACTGCTGATTCCAATGCAGACCTGTATGAGATAGAATCGAGCTGATCAATCTGGTGAAGGGTCTCAATTGCAGCTACCGAGTGTTGCATACCAGCATTGAATGATGCTGTATATGGTGTTGGTTTGAAATGGCCTCCAGAATATTGACTTGAAGTGATGTAGCTTGTTGTCTTTGATACGAGAGCAGAGGGGAGTGCAAGAGAAGCAGCTTTGAACGCCTCAACCCCAAAGAGACTAGCCCAGACGCTTCGCAATTTGTATTGATCATAGCTGTACTCTATGGAGGCTGCAGCAGTCATATTGTCCCACAAAGGATACATCGCAAATGCATCGAAGGTGGACAAGTAAGAGGATAACATAGATCGATTTGGTCCAGCAACGTGTGAGTAACGAGCTGCGCGGGCAAGATGACTGGTCCACATCATGGTGGAAAGGGGCTCCATTACTTCGAATCCCGTCGAAGTCTCTATCATTTGGAGATAGTTATCAATGCCAGTGCTGATTTGCCCATCGTGCAATTCAAGAGTGTCGACACAGAGAGCAACTGGCCAAGTTTCCATTGTTTTAGCGACAACATCAGAATCAGCATATCCTAGTCCATAGCCGCCTGAATCATGTTGCTGCTGTTGCAACCAGAAGATTCCATTTGTTCGATTTTCGGAACTAAGCATGCCCAAACTTTCCATCGTTGTAAGAGCAAAAGCAGTTCCAGTCGTAATCTCCGCGTCGTTCCCTACAGAATTGTTGTAGCTGCCATCACCATTCGACGTTTTTGTCTCAATCCACTGTACAAGCATCTGGGGTTCTTGATAGTCGTGCCCGAGAATCTCCAAAGAAAGCACACATGCAGTCGCGTAAGAGTTACGTGGGATAATTGCATCGGGATGAAGCCCAATACCGCCCCAGTAATCCGGATTCGACGTTTCTGAACCCTTGATTTGACACTCTCTCAACCAGTCTTCGAGCATCACGGTGTCAATTTCCCCAAGCTTCCCAGCTGATGAAAGCGACTCCAGAGCATGAAATGTAGTGGCCACATCATTGTCAAAACCGCCATCAGTTTGTTGCTGCGCGGCAAGATACTGCGTCAATGCAGAAACGTTGAATTCTGTCGTAAGATCAAACTCAGTAACCAGCCAAAGACCTTGAGCTGTTGCCAATTCATCGTGGCCAACATATCTTGAATCAGCAAAGGCGCCTTCACTCCCAAGGTCAACATATTTGTCCGCCAAAATTGAAGCAATTAAAGCAGAATGCTGAGTCACCCACTGATTCCACTGCGAAGTGTTGTAGATGTCCTTTGCTGAACGTGCAGCCCAATATGTTGAGCTTGTAGTATCTTCGTGAGGGTACCTGAAACCACCAGCAAGCAGTCTTTCATCCGTCTGTTGTTCTGAGATTGCCCTGGAAGTCTCGCTCTCACCCAGGACTGAGGAGAAGCAAATTATATTCTCCAGCAAATCTTTGCCCGCTGGTGTCATTTCTACAATCGTTTCTGATGCAAAAAGAAACGAGTCAAGTGGGTATGAATCATATCGCAGGAAGGGCATACCTGAAGGAGAAGTGGTTAGATTCACTATCCTCGACTTGCTTGTTTGAACGCAGTCAATCGGGATGCTAACTGGGCTACTAGCAAGTGTTGTTCCATGTTGAATCTCGTTAGGATGAGAAAGGAAGACCGCCGCAGCGTATTTCTCGGCAGGCTGAAGGAGAGTGTCTGATGTAGCGGTCTTCCCGGGTGGACCTATTCCACGCAGACGATGCAATACCCACGCTGCTCTGCCCATCATAACAATGGGTACATCAGAAGCAAGAAGAACACGGACCAGCTCGTCACTGACTGCAGATCCGTTGTTGAATCCAAGACTGGCATCTAGAATGATTACACTTGCGTTCAGAAAAGGACATGATTGCCCCACTAGTTCAGTTTCTGTCATTGTTTCGGTTGGGATACCCCGATCAGATAGAAGGGAAGCTATGTCCACGTGGCTGGACGGTATGCCTCCATCTTCCATGCCAATAACCAAGACATTCTGAATGCTTTTTGCAAGTATTTCATCAGTCAACGAAAAGCTTTGCCGCTCGTTGGGTGTATGCTCGGTGATTGAAGTTGGCGGTGCTAAATTGGAAGTGTCTTGCATAGGAGCAAGCAGGAATAATAGACACAGACAGCTCAAAACAAGTAATCTTCGTGTATTCAAAACGGGACCTCCAGGATTTGAGTATGAACGAAAAGCAGAATCACAATCGCAATCACAAGCTCGAGAGCGCCGGTTCGTGGTCTCCTCCTCAATGACGCACCCAGAAGCGTTATGTCACCACTTCGGATTGAAGCATTGAAGAGAACTCCAAGAGCAACATACAGACCAATGACAGGGAGCAAGAAATCAGGTGCAAAAGCCATAGGGAGTATCATGAGGTTCATCGCACTAAAGACAGACAGGACAACGATTGCATAGATTGCGGCGATAACTGCACCCACTCGTGGTGGCCGCTCAACGTTTAGATATAGATTGACTTCACCATAGGTTGTTGAAGTACCGATGCTCTCGATCCTGAAACCAAAGGCACTGCAGACTAGGTATCGAATGCCGATATATACCAATGAGCCAGGCAGGAAGATGATTGAGAGAATCGATAGCAATGGATTTCTTGTCCATTCCTCAAACTCGCGTTTTTGTCCCGCAAGAAGCACAATACTCCTAATCACGGTCATTGCGATAATTACGAATGGCGTGAAAGTAATCGCCAATACAATATTCGTAATCACTAAGCCAACTAGGTCGTTCCAGTTCAGCAAGATTCTGCCTCGTTGATGTTATTCAACGAGATATACTATGGAAACCGATGGTCTGAATCTTTGCATTAGTATGACTAGGAAAGTATAGCGTTGTAGAAGGCTAGCTATAACCCCAAAAGTGCTCCAACATATTTAGATTAGATAAAAACTTTCTTTCTTTCTTCTAGAGGCTTATGCGTTCCCGGTTCAGAAACGGCTGGCCGTTTTTTCCCGGTTTTTGTAACGAAAGACGATACAAACGGGCTCATTTTGCGCGAAGAGTTCCAAACAAGCCGAGTTCCATGGGTTCGATGTACCTCTAGTAACGAGTGGAAAGCTGCTTTGGTCCATCCGCTAACGTCAATCGAATTGGGTTTCGCAATACCCTGAATCAACTTGCAGAAAAGCTCCGAATCGCTCTCTCCAACAAGACGGCCTAGAAAGTTGACCAGAATGCGCAGACGACTAGGACCGCAGGTGGAGCCCATAGCTAGAAGAGCGTCTTTTGCAGAGGGAGTACTCAGATGGGCAAGAGCCCGTACAACTACAAACCAAGAGTCGAAATCTCGCCTTCGAATCAGAGAATTGCAGATATCAATAACTGCGGGATTTCGCCTGTATGCAAGCTCCTGTATTGCAGGCTCTCGCATGAACAAACTAAGCTCTGTATTCCTGCTTTTCTTCACGAGTTCCTCGGTTGTGGTTCCGGCAAGATCATCGGTTTCTGCAGGTACTAGGGCCGAACCTGAATCAACCAAGAACAGATAGTTGGCATTCATATAGATAGGTCTAGATGGACATTATTAAGGCACACATAAAGTGAGAATTCCAAGAAGTTCAACAGATTTCTTCAAGTGTTGTTTGTTTCCGACCAAATCTTTTCCACGCCCAAGTGAGGCCCTTAATACGCTTAGTCACAGTCTTATTCGTTTCCAGCGGAAGGAGTTGTCTTTTGAGTTGGCTTGCATTCGGCGGTCGTAGACTAAGCTCAAACATGAATGGATCTATGCGGTCTGCTTCATAGAAGGTGTTTCTTGCCACAATGAAACTGTCAATCTCTGAATGAGCAACACCATTAGCACGTAGTACGCCCTCTAAGTCTTCGTAACGCTTCAGTTGAATTGCTCCTCTCCGCGGCCCTACGTTTCTAAGACCATCATGAAAATCGCACCCCGACAGAATAGCCAAATCACGTAACTGCATAAGATCCAGATTGAGTTCTTGCTTCAATTGTGATAGAGTAGCATAAGTCATTGTCCCCTTGGAGATGCTAATCCCTTTCGTTAGCTGAGGACTTCCAAAGAGTAACGTATCGATGTCATTAGATAGCACAGAACCTACTCGATTTGCTCTCGACAGGGCGGCAGCAGTCATTTCGGCTTCTGAAGGAGCGGTGATTGTCGGCACCCCGGATGCAGCTAACACATCTTTGAGATGAAACGCCATGAAGTACATTGACAATGCAGGGCTATCAGAGAGAGAAGTCGCAATGTGAGGGTCGAATGGGTCTCTGGTTTCCAAATAACGTTTGTACAACCGACGTGCCGAACGGATAAGCTCTGGATTAGGTTGTCTCTTAAGCGATTCCGGAGGACCGTCAAAAATGAAAACTGGGAGAATATGCCGTTCGAGTAGGCCTTCTGCGAGTTTCAGTGCAATAGACAAGTAAGGCATCGGTTTACGGCTGGTTCCACGCCTCACTGCTAAACGACGGGAAAAATAGTTAGGAACATCTATTGCCAAACTTGGAGGTTCTATCTTGATGTCGTCTGTTGTGTAATGAATGAAATCCCAGCCAACTACTCCCAAGAATGCAATCCCCCGTACATCGATTCTAAGCCGCATGGACTCAAATGAACAACCACAGCCTGTTCACTATTACTTGTTGGTGAGAATTGCAGTAAAATGCGCGCAGCATAGTCACCAACATCCAATTTCTCCATGCGAATAGAGGAGTCAATAGCGTGAGCAAGAACATTCCCCCCGATAGCCTTCTTCGCACCCTTTGATGAATATGCAGTCATCATAAGGTGTAACCCATGCTCGTTAACTTCTGCACGTAGCTTCTCCAGAGAAGTGTAGAGTTTCCGGTGAATTTTCTTGGTCATAGGTTTTCCACTGAGGTTCATAGCTGACGTAAGGCTATCAACAACAACGACACGGAAATCATGTGTTCCAGCATATTCAACAGCAGATTCTAACTCAGCAAGTGAGAGAATCTTGCCAACCTGGATTTTTGCCAGAGCTTGATCTGCTTCAATGGTTTTCCCAAACCTGCGTAGAAGATCCGGTGAAAATCCTGCACCAGCATCCAAATAGAGTGATCTATTGCCAGCATAGACTCCTCCTAGAGCGATTATATGGGCCATCTCTGTGAGCAGTCCCCGTTCGGGACCATGAAAAACGCTAATCTGGCTATCTGCAAAGACCGGTCCAACTATTGCATCGAGTTGTTCCGGTCTGAGTTTAACCAATCTCTCGGGAGTCATGCTAAATTCACTCAGTTGTCTTGCCATCTGCTTTCACACTCTGAGTTATGATTGATGCATCCTTCTCGAAAACAACAGCTTCTTCTGTTCCTGACGGGAGAAAATCAAGATCCATACCTAGCGCCTCATTTTCACAAACTAGCACTTTTGGACCAGTCGTGGAAGGTAGGACGGTTGTTCTAACAGGTGGATTGTCCAAAATACGCGCAACAACTTCAGGTTTACGCGCAATTCGAAAATTCTTGGGCGCTATGCCACTAAAGCTTTCGAAGTACGAGAGAGAACCGATATACTGACTCAATTCTACAGACAATTCAATCAGTTGATCCAAGCCGTATTCCGCTGCCAATTTTTGGATTCGAGAAGGCCAATCTACGTTTTTATTGCAGTTGACGAATATTGCGTCAGTTTCCTCGAATCGGACTAAGCAGATTGGTAATAGTGGGCGTTCCTCCATGAGGGTCAACAGTATTTGGTAGTAGGTATGGGGAACAAGAAACACCTGCCAAACCCCAGCTGAAGCCCCATCTAACTCAACGTCTGGTTTTGAAACATGCTGAAGAGAAGTACGCATTTTACCAAGGAACGAGTTGATTTTCCGCTTATGATGTACTGGATTTCGAAGGACCATACAAGAAGCCAGAAACAGGCCTGCGGAAAAGACAGAAGCGATGCTACCATAGACAAGAACTGTGAAGCCGATTGCAATTGCTGAGTAAACGGAGACAAACCATGCCCCCACTGTTAGAATAGCCGTGAGTCTGGAATCGTACTCGATACGGGAATCGATAATCACGATTCCAAATGTTAGGAGCACTAAGCCTGTGATTGGTGCCAGGTTACCGGTCCTTGCATTGAGAACAATAATGGCAAGAAAAGCCAGTAGTCGGGCACCAAAAAGAAGAGCAATCACAACCACAAGAAGACTAGCTGCCGCTTTTCCCATCCATTTGCCAAACACTAGTTAGCACCTCCTAAAGCAAGCGCAACGGATCCTTCTTTTTCAAGACTAATTGTCGCCAAAGGCTTGGATTCTATTTCTGCGATTGAAATCCCAGATTTTCTTGTTCGCGTAATCCTGATTTCCTGATTTGCGAACCGATTCATTGCTTCTTGGTAGACTGCCCGCTTAGAGCCGCCAACATCTCTACACTCGCTAATGCAAAGGATGGAAGTATTGTGTGTCATTGATATTGCTGTAAGAGCTGGCAAGATCTCCTCAAAGAGTACTCGCCCCCACATAGGCTCAGATCGAAGCCCCATATTCAGAACACGAGTAATCGAATCAATTACAACAAGTATGGTATCTTCAGTGAGAAACGAAGGAATGTTCGATATTGTCTGTCTAATCATCTCATGCCCCAAAGAAGTCAAGATTCTAACAGATTTCGCGTTTCCATTTCGCTGCGATATGGTTCTCTTCAGAGGCGTGAGGAAAGACATCTTCCCGTTTGTGTTAACCCACAAAACGTCTCCTTCTCTGGACATTTCAGAAGCATAGCCTATTGCGAAAAGCGTTTTTCCTGAGGCTGGCTCTCCAGAAATGTGAATCAGCCCATTGAGATCACATGGACTATTCATCAAGAATCCTCCTCACTAGCATCCTTTGACGATCTTCGCTCGAGAGGGGACCCTCGCAACCTCGAATCGGCAATTTCCGGTCCAGTCACCTCTAGCTCATCTTCACCGGAATCTTCCTCATCTTGGTCCGTTTCATTCTCCGCATCCGATATCCCCGCAGCACTTATCCGATTCATGATTTGGCCGTTTTCTACATTTATTGCTGCTAGTTCTTCAGGAATGTCAGATTCTATCTCTTCATCTAGATATGCTGCACCGCCGAGCAAATTCATTGAATCATAAATCCGTTCAACAAGCTCGGGATCAATAAGACCGGCTTTTGACAAAGCGGGATATAAATCGCCCATATAGCTAATCAGGGCATCTCGCTCATCTGAAACCTCCCCAGATAGACCTGCATATGAAATAGCCAGATCCTCATACTCATCATCCGAAAGATTAGCTTCAAACTCCTCAAACAGTCCAAGGAATAGAGCGAGACCATCGTCTGGAACTGAAGAGCGCTTAGTTGAAGATCTTGTAGCACATTCTTCAATTATGACACCACTCACTTCAGCGGCGTTCTTGATTCTTGAGTTCTTCAGATTTTCAATTACTTTCGAGGCAAGCGTTGATGTCACGAAATTGATGCTTTTGATTTTCTCGAAAGTATCAGCTTTCTCCCTAAGCTGCTTCTTAGTACGAGAAAAATCACCTATTTCAGACATCTTCTCCTCTTCTTTTGCTAGTCTCTGCCCGAAAGACTCTATCTTCTTTCTGGCAGTCACACCATTCCAAATGGCAAGCACACCACCGATAGAAGCCAGTATAACAGCAGGAATCCATCCCAAACCACCGACAAATAGACTGTATAGCGTGCCTGTTAGACCAGCAAGCCCAACAAGAGCGGTCAGGAAAGCTGTCCAACCTTTCGTAAAACCGTCTTCGAGAGAATCCCATTTCGCGGTGCTCACTGCGCTCCGAATAGCAGGCATCTTTGCGATTACGTCACTTCTTCTAGAAAGACTAAAGTCCTGGAGATTCAGAACATGTTTAGGCTCACAGAACCAAGAATACGATTCCTTTTCAAGAATCTCGGAACTGACGACATAGTTCATCCTTGTCTCGCGAACCAAGCTGTATTTTTCCGAGGATTTAGTAGATTTCAGCACCTCGAATTCTGCAGTACCAAATGGTGTTGTGATTGCCTTCGATTCCATTCGTTCATCGAGCTCCAGATCCTCGAAAATCTCTTTCAAATCCCTGTTAGCGTATTCTAGAATCTCTTTCTGCATGGCCATTTTTGGAAGGTCACAAGAATTGAGATCCAAAACATTGGTCAAAGAAACATGTACGCTCCTAGTGTTGGAAATTTTCTTAAAGCACACTCCCACAACAAGCCCGATTTCAGGATATGCTTTTGCGACATGCTCTTTTTCTCTGAGAAAGGCAAGCAGGTCCTCTATCTGCGATTTCTTCTCTTCTTTCTCATTTTCATTGATGGTTTCTCTGTTTTGAGATAGTTGTGTCGATTTTTTCTCACTGCTTGTTGACATTTTTTTCACCCTCATAACGATTCGAGTGTAATTCATTGAGCATTCTGTGAATCCCATTTCCTACAGTCTTCAGATTGGAAATCTCAGCAATGGTTGAAATAGAGATAAGGACCCAATCAAGCATTTCCAGAACGAGTCTAACATCGCCTACGTCAATATCATTCCTTGCTGAGATGGTTTCACATGTATCAGAAGTTAAGATCAGTTCAGCTGCAACCCGGGATGCCGACTCACCTAAGTTTCTCCCACTTTCTAGCATGATGATATGACCCAGTAGGTCTAGCATCTCCTGCGATGTTTCAACCGTTGGAAGCAAAGCAAGGAGTTCTCTAACAGTAGGTATACGAAGATACAGCTTGCAGACAACGCTCCCAAGAGCTGTTAGCTTGAGTCGGTTATCAGAGCCAGCTTCAATAAGACCAAGCTTGCTGAGAGTCGCCACCGGACTCGTCTCTCCCAATGCGAGAGGGATAATGAAATCAGCTTTCGATTGCGCCAATTTTGAGGCTGTAATCCCCAAAGCAACAAGATGGGGGCAGAGTATGCCTTCATCTGAAATAGGCCTTCCACAGGAGCACATGGGTCCCTCCATAACTCCACTTTTCTGCGGCCTGATAGAGAATCGACATGTGTATCCACCGCCACTACGGGGTTGGATTAGGCCGCCTAGTGTCTGTTCAGATTCTTCCCGTATTTCGGTGCTGGCAAGAACACCTTGCATTGCCGCATGAACGGTCTCAGACATAGCGTGTTTTTCAATAGCAGCTTGTGCTGTTAGCTCGGATAGAACCAGAGGTCGGACCGGAGATTTTGGATTCCTTACGTGATTGTGAACAAGATATGATTGAGCAAAGAATGTATTTTCGAGATCCGAAACTGCAGCACCTCCAAGGAAATCGATAGCTACAAGCACTTGTTCTGCTAGATTAGTAGAAAGGCTGCTGCGAACGGGGTTGAATCTCGGCATTCTTTCGTGCTCGTCATTCTCAGGATCTTGAATACGATGAAAATAGGCATCAAGAGCGGTTTGTCTTTCACCTTCACTTCGAGTTATTATGATACCGAACCCCTCTTTGTCATAGCCTGGGCGACCAGCTCTTCCGAGCATCTGATGAATTTCGTTTGCGGAAAGGATTTCTTTGTAATCAGCAGGAGAGGCAATTGATGTAAGAACGACAGTTCGAGCCGGCAGATTCATACCTGAAGCAAGAGTTGTTGTTGCTGAAATCGCCTTCAGAATACCTCGTTTGAATAGCCGTTCAACAAGATGCCGAGACTCAAAATCTAAGCCGGCATGGTGATATGCTAGTCCGCTGTGAATAAGAGAGACCAAATCCCTAGGCAAAGAGGCACTCCAATTTTCAAGAGAACTTACTTCATTGGCAAGACTTTCTTTTTCTGAATGACGCAGTTGTCTCTGTACGTGTGGTCCGAGTCGCTGAGCTGCTGCTACAGCCTCTCGTCTAGTTCTGTTGAAAACCACAACTTGACCGCTTTTTTGGATACTATTCATCACAAGGTCTCGAACGGTTTTTTCTGGTTCACTAGTTTTCAGGACTCTAGTTACCAAGGGAACAGGTCGATGATTGGACTGCACGAGTTTACAGTCCAACCAATCAGCTAGTATGTTGGGTTGACCAACTGTGGCACTAAGAATAACGAACTGAACATCAGAGAATGCCTTTCGCAATCGCATGAGTGTACCTTCAAGCCGACCCCCTCGCATTGAATCTGAGATATTCTGAATCTCATCAACAACCACGGTGCCGATATCTGATAACCATGCAGCTTTGTGTCGAAGTAATGAATCGGTTCGTTCGTATGTTGCAACAAGAACATCACAGGACTCCAGTGTACTACCACTTGTTTCGAAATCGGAGGTGCTTATCTCTACATTCAAACCTCGACTAGCGTAACGTTCCTTGATTGTTTTTCCAACTTGTAGTGCAAGCGACCGGAGAGGTACCATGAAAATAGCTTTCTGTCCATTAGATACAGCCCGAAGAGCGGCCATCTCACCAATGAGGGTCTTGCCTGATCCTGTCGGACTGCTAATCATCATATTCGTTCCTTCAAGCAATCCTGCGTCTATGGCCTTCTGTTGTAGCTCTCTGGGTTCTAATCCCGCATCACGAAGCCAAGCCATTACCGATTCTTGCGCAAGGGTCATTGTGATTGCGAGACCTCCTCAGAAAATTGTCTCAGAGCCATTCGGCCTTTCAGAGTCAACCGGTAGTTTCTGTAGTCCACACCGCTATGGCTTTCATGTCCTCGAAGAATCAGGCTTGCTTTTTCCAGCCTATAGAGTATTTGAGTCATATCAGCTGTGGAGAGCGACTCTTGATTCAGAAAACTCTGAATGGCCTTCTCGGTCAAAGGTTCGTATCTATCAAGCAGTTCAAGGATTCGTGCCGCTAGTTCCTTGTTCTCTCTGACAGCGTGAGCCAACAAGCTTTGTGACGTAGGTTCGGGCTCTTCATAGCGCTGGAGTAGTTTCAACCGTTCCCGTATCTGGTTTCCAGTAAGCGGGTCTAGAGTAGGCGACGTATTCAACTGGATCGGATAAGACAGCTCCTCTGCTTGATGCGATAAGATTGCCATATCCGAGTCAAGTGTTCGAACAAAGGATGTCTCTCTACTTGATCTACGCGATTTGGAATGAATACCATGTCCCACAACTGTAAGCTTGAGAATATCATTAGCAACTGCAACATCACGCGAATCCCTGAGACGTAAACAAATCGAACTCCCCAGCTGATTCAGAACCTCACTATCCAGATTAGAGGGGCCATCTACGGAGATAATCAGACCATCAAGTCGTAGAAGATTGCTGACGATATCATGTACCCATTTTGATCTATCGGGATATCGACTATTCATTGCCAACAGATTCTGAGGAGAATCCAATATGACTACAAGTTCATTATCCGGCGCTATTCCACTGAGTTTCATCGATAACAGGTCCCAAGCGAAAATGTCAAGCTCAGGGCTTCCTAATTCGACCGTAATAACTGCCAAAGGATTCTCCGCAAGCGAGCTCATTGGCACCGTTTGTTTACCGTAGAAAGCACGAGCACCAACGCCGTCCCGAAGAACACGTATCACTTCCATACCCCTGAGTGTGTCCCTTGAAGGATCACTCGTTGACTGCTTCGAAGAACCACCCTCTTCGGCCACAACGGGTGTGTCATCATTGAGTGTAACATCAGCCAGGGTGGCATCAGGTACGGATACTGCTCGCTGCAATGCGAGCTCGAAGTCTGTGGCTGCGCCAAATGCTCGACCGTTCAGGATTTCAAGTGCTTTCTTTAGTTTAGAAACATAGCGAAGTGAATTCATGCCATCCGAATTAACCGGATTCAAAATCAAATCATCAGCAAGCTGGAGCGGGATTCCTGAGTGATGAAGACTCGCTAGGTCCAACATCTGTGTATCTGTGCTTAGGAGCATAACATGCTTTCCGGAATTCAAGAGTTCTTCAACTAGATTAGCAAGAACCCCTACCCGCTCATTTCGATTCCCACCGCAGATAAGAAGGCCATTCTTGAGGTCATTCTTTACCAATCCAACAGGTGGTCCCTCTAGCATAGTCTCAGGATTGATACTGTGTCCTAGAGCAAGGTCGTATTTCGCCTCACGTATCGGGCTTACAAATTCACCCGGCACGTTGGAACCTACTTCGGAAGCCAGTTCGCTTTTCAGCTGGATGAGCCATTTTGTCAGTTCATTGCCTAGAGCATAGAAACGTGGATCTTGACTGGCAAAGGACCGATTCAAAATGAGCGTCATCAGCTGTTGAACTGAGAATCGTTCCCATCCTTTTGCAGGCAAGGCACCGTGAATAGCACTTTCAAAAGCTCCTTGCCCGTTCCTATCTGGTAACTGGGCGGCTATCGAAACCGAGGTTTCCCATAGACCTGCCTGATTCAGTAAGAAAGATTCCAGCCCCTCGGGGCTCAGAGAATTGACTATCCATTCAGAAGAATCGTCCAGCAAGTCATTATCATAAAGAACAGAAGACTCGCATTTCTCAAGAGATACAATGAGACAGAATCCCAAGTTCATGGGAAGAGCACGGATAAGACGGCCCAAGTCACCCAGAAACTCAGGCGGACCATCCTCTAGAGACAAGGCAATCATGTATTGCTCACTGGCGGTTCTCACCAGTTCCCGTTCATCAGCAACAAGGGAATCAGTAGATTCGTCCTTTTCCCATTCGTCAGCTAGTTTGTTTGAGTATCTAGCAGTTATAACAGGGGCGCCAAGAAGAAGAAGCAACATACCCGCACTTAGCACACCGACAATTTGAGGAAGGTAGAATACCGCCGTGATGGCAAGGGCCGAAATCACGAGCGATGATAGCCACGATGAAGCAAGTCCTCTTGTTCTCCAGCGAGCCTTTGAGCTCTTGGAAACTGTCCAACGAGATTCTTTCATTTCGTCCATTGGATCTCTTTGCGGAAGACTGCCAAACACATGACGATCAGTCACTCGCCTCACCTCCTGAATACAATCCATGCAATGCCGAGAGTGTTTCCCTGATCAAGCTAGATGATGTATGTTCAACAGCCAGTCGATTTCCAATTATGGCCAGTTGTGGTAATCCGCTTTTGCCTGGAATGCCTATTTCAATCCGCGTCGGAGACTTGACCAACAGGAAAAAATCGTAGCCATGACCGCCTTCTAGCGCCTCCTTCACATCAGTGGATGAAAGACCCAAGGGAATCTGAATCGAGTCCATGCCTGGAATATTCATTGCATCAGACCTCCGCGAAGAATAGACTTTGTCAGGCCCACGGGTGCCTCAGCAACACGGAGATGTGGATAGGCAGCTCTCATTGCTCCTTCCAGAACAAAGGCATCCTCTAGGATCTCCTCTGTAAGCTTCTTCATTCGTAGGAGGCCTGGAATAGACCACGATTCCCTGCTTACCATCATGCCGATAGAAGTTGAATCGTTTGTCAAAGGTCTCCACACAAAGAAACTTAGCTTTCCGCCAGATGACCGCTCGTATCTTTCACTCATAGCTGCTAACACAGTAGTGGCTGAATGAGAGAGATCAATACCGAGAGGCACATGTGCCAGAAGCCGAGCGGCAAAAAGCTCAACTCTGAACAATCCAACTCTCGCAACAATTTCCTTGTTCCTGTCAACGTAGACTTGTGCGGGATCCAACCTCGTTCGCACGAGGGCAATAACTACCAAAATCACGATTATGCCCATAAGAGACTCGATCGTAACCAGCAATGAAGGTGTGAAGATAAGGCGAAGTGACCAAGCAGCAAGAACAGCTGCGCAAAGAAGCCAGGCCAAACTACTAAACCGACTCATTGGTCTCTCCCTCCCGCAACAAACATATCGATAGCCGCCCTCAACTCACTAAGGCTGTCATATGGCCACATATCAGCTATAGCATCGCTGCCCAGAACTCGCGAATACTTGATGAAACGGTTATCTAAGAGAATGCATAATCCCCGGTCCTTCGGGCTTCTTCGAAGTCTCCCAATAAGCTGAGCGACTCTACGAATTGCAGGCAAAACTAACGAGTAGTAGTATCCTTTTCCTGTACCAAATCGGTGATCGTAGAACTCCTGCAAGGCCATGTTGTAGGATGTGGGTGGCGAAAAAGGTACGCCTACACCAATTATTAGATTGAGTAAGGATGACCCATCCTGTACGAGATCCACTCCTTCGCTGAGCCTGCCTGCATATACTGAGAAAATAGTCTGCGGACGGTCAAGAAGGGCCTCCAAAACTGACTCAATGCGGACACCGCGTTCTTCCGTTATTTGCCCACGATACTTGTTGTTGATACCATAACTCAAGACATGATTCATTATCTTGTAGCTGGGAAAAGCAACGAGGGCACTCTTGTCAGCTGGGACTGACTCAAGGGCGGTCTCAATTCTCGTGGCTATATTTCGCCAAAGGGATTCATTTCGTGCGGTGTACTTCGTAGTCACTGTCTTGTCAACCAGTACGATGCGGGAATCTTTTGGAAATGGGCTGTCAATTTCTGCTACAGCTGGATTGGTTATGCCAAGAAGCCTAGCGTAATGCTCGGAAGGTCTCATTGTTCCCGACATTAGCAAGGCGGATCTTGCACCAGCAAGCACAGGTGCTATCAGACCGGCCGAATTCAAGGGCCGTATCGCTAGTACTGCATTTGAACGAGTTACCTCCCAGTGTGGGTTGAGGAGCTCAAGCGTGATATGCCAAGAATCGCTGTTGACTGCGCGGTAGGCATTAAACAGGAAATCAAGGAGCTGATCAAGCTTGCTTTCGAGTTTCGTCGACAATGATTCAAACTGACCCCCTCTCACTAGGGCTTCAAGCTCTCCTGGGACTACAAATCGTGGAAACACTTCGTAGGCTGGAAGCTCCTTTTCATTTCCTTGGATTGCATCCAAGTGGGTCATCATACTCTCGAAGAGAAACTCTACACTTTCCCCAGCCCAGGATACAACTAGCTCTTTCTCAAGTTGAGGTAGCTGCTCTAGAAGAACTTCAATGTCCTTCCCTGTCAGAAGGGACCCTTCGGAGCCAAGTACAAAGGAAGGTAGATTATGGGCTTCGTCAACAAGTAGGTCTAACTCATTCAAATCAACAGATAATGTACTCAGCAGCGCGTTTCTAGCTCGATGGTTGAACAAGTAACCATAGGAGCCGATAAGCACCTTGCTAGACTTCGAACACCATCGCATTATTTCATATGGGCAACAACCGGACGCTTCAGCCTCCTCTTCAATCAATGCTCGTGTGACAACAGCATTGTCCAGAAGGCTATCGACCATCTCAACTGACTCTGGCCGAATCCGGGGGGCATCACCCTTTCCCCCTTTGTAGAAACTCCAGTAATATGAGCACTTTCCAGTTTTGATAGCTTCAGCACAAGATTTCAAGAAACCTTGTTTGAGGTCGATATCTAACCGATGACGAAGGGGGCACATATGAGCCCTTGCAACCATGCTCGTTGATGTTACTGGACTTGAGCCTGTATCCTCCAGATTCTTCCTTCGAATCTGCTCAAGCTCCGATTCAAAAACTTCTGATTGAGAATGGGTTCTAGTGAGAATCAATAATCGAGCTGAGGGATCCTTTTCTCTTGCTGTGAACCAACCGGCAAGCACAGCAATGGTCTTACCAACGCCACAGCCAGCGGATAATAGTCCAATTTTCTTGCCGTTGAAAACATCTGCAGAGTGAGTAACAGCCTTTTCCTGATTTGGCCTCGGTTGGTAGGGAAAATGATCCAACGGATTCGAAGATGACAGACTCATTTTTCTCGCTCCACCTGGAGGCACCCTTGGCTATGATGAATTGTGAATTTCACACTGAAGTAACGTCTGAGCAAGTCCTGGAATCGGTTAGCCCGGTCAGGTGTGTAGTAGCCCGGTTCCTTTGCGGCTATTCTCTCAACGATTTTTGGTCCGAAGCCTCGTTGACGGGCTGCTTTCCAGAACCAGCGTTCGACTGTTTCTTTCGTATCCTGGAAAATGGCCACTGTTTCTTCAGCTAATCCAAGCAGATACTTGACAGCCCGCTTCCTATTGCTCGATAATTCTGAGATATGAAACCCTGTAGGAATGTATACAACCAGCCCCTTTTCTGATTCTAAATCCACTCGCTCGGGAACCGATCTAGAACCACGGAGAGTCTCCAGAACAGAAAGCAAGGAAGGTAATTTGACAAGCAAAGGCTCACTGCTTCCCTTGTGTGCCCAGTTAACTCGAGTTACCACATATACTTCTGGATCTGCTTCCACATGCTTGCTTACTTGCACGGTTGTGACTCTTCGGTCAGAGTTGCGAAGGAGCAGGTTGGCTAGGTTTATGGCTGCACCTCCGGGTAACTCTGTATTCAGCCTAGAGACAGGAACAGTAGATGAAGGTGGCATCTAATCATCACCCCTGCGTGCAACGAGTCCCTCAGGTAGCTGTTTCACCAATTCCTGCTCGATCAGGACATCAATGAATTTGCGTGCTGTTTCTTCTCTGATTCCAGCATATTCGCATTCTTCCATAACATCTTGTAATGGGACCGGTCGACTGCGACGCAAGTCCTGAAGAGCACGAATCATCCGAAGGATGCGTCTTCTTTTCCCCAATCCTCGTATCACCTGCGTTTCTTCACTGGCAGAAGTCATAGATACGCTGGCGACAAGCTCTCTGGCCTCTTCTGGGTTCTCTGCATAAAGAGCTGAGTCATCTTGTACAATCAGAGCACCACAAAGACTGCAATGGCATTCTTCTTCTTTGTCCGCTACTCGTACGTAACCAATGTTTCTACAACCGGGACATGTATAAATCCTGAATATCTTCTGGTTCTCTGTCATCATTCTTCTCCGTCTCCACTAGCATCTATGTCTGTGTTCAGACCTGCTTTTTCCATGTAGTCTAGTACCTCAGGTTCAGTATCTCCCTTCGCACTTGCATCCGAATAGAAGCCGCCCCAACCAAGCTTGAGTGCCACCTTGAACTCCGGAACGGAGGCATTATCCTTCAGCTTCAAGTGTCTTGTATCATCACTCTTGGCAGTTGCATTGAAACGATAATCCGACCCATGAGCAAGAATATGACCGCCGACAGCTTTGGTGTATCCTCCACCACCTGGAAGCATGGCAGTTGTTGCCTGGTTGGTGTAAAGAAAAATCGTCTTGGTTGCTTTTCCTGCCCGTCTCATCTTATTCAGAAGTTTATTGAGCTTGGCCTGTCTAACAGCCAAGGTACTAATACCAGAGAACTCCACCCGATACAGACCTGAGAGAGAATCTACCACAACCAGTTTGTTGTTCTGCTCTGCGCAGAGTTTGGGAATGGTTTCAAAAAGCGATTCTATTTGACCTGTCACAACGACTTCAGCCCGTCTTATGTTTCCGAGTGCCATTTCAGGATCTAGGCCCCATCTCGATGCATTGGCTCTGATAACTGCGGGATTGAATGAAGACTCTGTATCTAGCCAGAGTACACCACCTTCAAGTCCACCTTTCTCGAACGGAAGCTGAACCCGAGTGGCCAAATGGCCGCACCATTGTGTCTTTCCTCCTCGAGCGGGCCCGAAAATCTCGACGATTGAACTTTCAATTAACCCGCCTCTCAGGAGCTTGTCAAGTTCAGGCAGACCTGTTCGTAATCGATGAGCCTTTTTCATCTGTTCTTCAAATTCCAGGCCTGATATGAAATCATATCCTCCGACCAAGCCTCGAGCATTGCTCACGATATTATGTGCTATTCCCTCACCTATTCCAGTTTTCGAGGATAGTTCTAGCGGATTTTGGACAGCAAGTAATTCGGCTGTTGTGATGAATGATTTCTGGAGTTTCTTCGCGGTCGCAGAACCAATGCCGGTAACTTCTTCTAATTCAGTCACATGATCACTTCCATTGACTTCGCAAGTGGACCTCGGATATTGACAAGCCTGTTGAAACTGTCCAGCTTAGCGTATGGAATCGTGAGGTGTCCTTCGGGGCCACAGAATGCAATTCCCGATAACAACCCAAGAACAGTTTCTTTCAATCCAATCGGAAGAGGGATACGTAGTCCTCCTTTCGCAATCCTAGCACAAGTGCTAGCGTATCCACCAAGGATGTCATAGTGCGAACCTTCTATTCCATTAGTCCCTGGCCATACTGGTTCTGTTACTCCGTTTATTTCCAGTCTGCTCTTCAAGTCCTCAATGAAGCATGACCATTCCCACGATTCCTCAAAACCGTCATTCCTTGTTTTCAGGCCCGCAATTGCCCCGGCCATCCATGCTCTATCCGGAGCTGATTCAAGCCATAATCGCGGCTCCAAAAGCGATCCACTTGCGAGCATTAGACAACACCTCCTTCGGCGGCATCCGTTGCATAACCAAAGACATGTGGAAGCGGCTCAAGGTCCCGTAACCACGTTCTAAGCCGCTGAATTCTTTCGGTGCTTAGCTGCTCTCTTGACAGAACTGAGTTCAGTAATGCTTCTGATGCAATGACAATTCTATCAAGTGCCGTGAGGCGCTTTTCATACGGTAAGCCATTGTACCATGCCATAGTGAAGAAACCTGACTCACCAGCCAGGAATTCTCTCCAATCAAGAAGCCAATTGTTTGAGGCAGGATCTTTCTCAACTATATCCAAGAGCACATCGGTCCATTCAGTCCAGCGATTCATCAGATGACTGAGTCTAGATGCGATACTCTGAATCGAACCATCTTTAGATTCAATACCGAGAACAGCTCGAACATGTGCGTCTTGATGTTGAAAGGCACTCAGTGCCAATGCTCTTCCTGCTTCAGCGGACATCAATGCAAAGAGTGGTACGATACCGGGAATATCACATGGCCTGAGGTCTTCATCTTCATAGGGGAGGAAGCGTTTGAAACCGTCAAGGATATCGCTTCTCAATCCACATATGATGAGTAGCATCGGGCCGCGTAGAAGATACGCCTTCCGGATTGTCCGATCTTCGCATGTGTAGAGCACATCAAGAAGCCGCGTTACATCGACCATTTCTTGATTGCCGAGCAGCTTCATAGCCCGCTCCAGATTCTTCTCAAGATCCACCATGTCAGTTCACGGGCAGTCTATTGGAGAATACTAGTCTGAATGTTTCGCTCAACACACCTAGGCTATATGGGTACTTTTCTAGGCATTCTGAGAATCCATTAACGCTCCAACATATTCATCTTTCTTTAAAGTTCTTCAAAAACGCTTTACAGCCCTATGATTCCTCAGTTAAGAATCCATTGGCCGTTTTTTCCCGCTTTTTGGAGTAAAGATATTATGATTAAGTAATCTATTAGATATTTGTTATAGGAAAGTCATCGTAGACCTTTTCTTGGAACACACACAGAGTATTGGTGTGATGAATATTGACCGAGAAACAGATAGATCATGAGGCCCTATTTGCTTTTGTCAAGAGCGTAATGATGAAGCTTGGAGTCCGCGAAAACGCCGCAACTCATGTAGCAGACAACTTGGTGACGTCGAATCTGAGAGGAATCGACTCACACGGAGTAGGGCGGCTGAAAAGATATGTCGGCGGAATTCGGGAGGGGTATATCATTCCTGACTCTGAACCAGAAAAAGTAGCTGAAAATCCAGTCTTGGCTAAAGTCGATGGCAAACACGGACTAGGCCAAAATATAGGGGTTTACAGTATGAAGCTGGCTATCGAGAAGGCAAAAGATACAGGCGTGGGAATTGTAACGGTGTTCAATTCAAATCATTTTGGTTTCGCAGGTTACTACGCGATGATGGCGTTAGAGGAAGATTTGATTGGGATATCCATGACAAACTCAGAGCCGTTAGTTGTGCCCACATTTGGAAGGAACGCTAAGCTAGGAACGAATCCGATCGCAATGGCTGTACCTACAGCAGATAACAGACCGTGGGTTATGGATCAGGCAACAAGTGTAGTGCCGAGCGGAAAGCTTCAGGTTTATGACAGGGCAGGCAATAAGATACCACACGGCTGGGCGACCGATGAAACTGGTAAGAGTACGAATGATGCTTCAGAGGTTTTGAAGAACATGTATGGGGGCTCTGGGGAGGGAGGGATTCTCCCGCTTGGTGGTGAAGGCGAATTGCATGGCGGCCACAAAGGATATGGATTTGCAACTATGGTAGATATCCTCTGCGGTGTACTTTCAAGTGCGAATTATGCTGATGATGTGCGGTTCTCCAAGCAGGGAGAAACGCAGCATCCCAATGTAGGTCATTTCTTCATGGCATTTGATCCGTCATTCTTCATGGATCTCGAAGGCTTCAAAGAGAGAATGGATGATATGATTAGCCGTCTTCACGATTCGGAGAAAGCAGAGGGACAGAGCCGTATCTTTGTACATGGTGAAAAGGAATTCGAGGAAAGAGAACGAAGAGAGAAATCAGGTATTCCGCTTGATGCTAGAACTGTGGAAAGCCTGCTAGGATTCGCAGAGGAATTCGGTATTGACCTTAAATTCGACAGCTAATCTACAGATTCTCAAGTTTCATTTTGTACAGGCGTTGATGCAGCTTGTAGTCTCGATTTTCGCAAAGATCTGCTAGACTAGGATGATTGGTGAAAGTCAATCGGACATATTCGAATTTGGGCAAGCTTAGCGCTTCAACACCTGATATGAAATCGTCAAAGCATTCAATATCTTCAATGAGAAAGGGGAAACAACCAGGGAATTTCGGCGCGAATCTACAC